>NZ_JBEXWC010000018.1:0-146342 GCF_040629635.1 Streptomyces sp. NPDC005898
GGGGAATAGCTGCCGTCCTCACGCCGCCACCCTCGCCGATGAAGCCTGCTACCTACTGCCCTACTCCAACCGCCTCCGACTCGACGGGGGGTCCGGGGAATTCCCCAAAGCGGACGGGTGGGATGAATCTGCGGACGTTCGTCATTCTCCTTCCGCATGGTGGGGAGACTTCCTGCCCGCAATCCGCCGGTGGGAAGAACTGACCGGCTGTCCTGCGCCGGCTCCGACCGAAAAGGGCCCCCGGGGCGGGGTCCGAGTCACCGCGCAATTCGCCGAGTGGCTTATGGGCATCCCGGGTTGGGTCACAGCTGTCCCGGGGCTCAACCGCCGTGAACAGCTCCGCGCCATCGGTAACGGAGTTTGCCCGCCGCAGGCTTACGCGGCATTTCGGCACCTGCTGACACACCGCGACATCCCGAGGGGGACTCATGGGGAAAAGGGGCGTGGTCACGGACTACGCGGGCGAGGAACTGTATCCGGGGGATCTCGTCGCCTACGCGGCGAGGCAGGGCAATCGGGTGCGGCTCGCCGATGCTCTGGTGAGACGGGTAACGGCACGCATCGAAGGCGGACGGCTCCGGCCGATGCTGCTCGTACGGCCGACCGGGATTGAGTCCGGATTCACTAAGCGCCGCTCTCTGCGGTCCGAATGGATCTCCGCCGAACACGTGCGGCTGATCATCCCGGACGCCACGGGCGAGCGCGACCAGTAGTAAGACGCACAACACAGAAAGGGCCGACTGTACCCGCGGGGGTGTGGTCGGCCCTTTCGCATGGGGGGATTCATGGAAATCACTATTTCGAAGCACCAGGCACCACCGCTCGGTGACGTGCGGGCCCTCGGCGAGGGCGACACCTTGCACCTGAACCCTGACTACACCACGCGGCCCGATTGGATTCGCTATCTCGCTGCCGCTGCCCACGCCATGGGACGCGGAGCCCGTATTCAGCGGGTGGGCGACGATGGCTAACCCGAACAAGGTCAAGGGGACGCAGTGGGAGAGCGCGGTACGCGACTACCTAAACGCGGCCCTCGGCTTGGTGGACGCGCACGGCAAGTTTCTCGACCCGATGAACGGGGCGAACGTGCGCCGCGCCGCGCAGGAAGGCGCGCGGGACGTGGGCGATATCCACGCGGCCCCGTTCGTGCTGGAAGCGAAGAACACCAAGACCCCCGCCGTGCCCACCTGGATTCGACAGGCGGAGATCGAGGCGAGGCACGCGGGATTCCCGTACGGAATCGTCGTACGTAAGGTGCGCGGTCACTCCGTCGCCATGGGCCGAGTGCATGTGTCGGTGCGGACGTGGACCCGAATACGGCTCGCCCTCGGGATGCCCACGCAAGAATTCGCGGCACTCTACGGCTGGTCGGTCTCCCTGCGCGGACTCGACACGGGCCGGTGGTACCTGACCACCACCGTGCGGGACTTCACCCACTTGGTCGGCGACTACCGCCGCAACGTCCCCTCGGGGGTGAGCGCGCGTGCTGTTCGCTGATCTGCTCGGGCGGTTCGAGTCGGTGTCCAGCGAGGCCGACGGCGGTTACTCGGCTCTCTGTCCAGCGCACTCCGATTCGCGGCCCTCGCTGCGCATCTGGCGGGGCGAGGACTTCAAGATCAGGCTTACGTGTCGGGCAGGGTGTGACACGGCCGACGTGATCGCCGCGGTACGGCTCGGGTGGGCCGACCTGTTCGACGCGACCGGCCCCGGGGCCGTGGTGGCGGCCGGACGCCCGCAACTCGTCCCCGTCGCGCACACTGCGGCCCTCGCCGCGTACGCGGACCGGTGCTCGCTCGCTCTCGGCTCCGCCGACGAGTGGCCCGAGCGGGCCCGGGACTACCTCGCCGCACGGTTCGGGCTCGACCTGGAGACCGCCGCGGAACTCGGGCTCGGCGTGGACGACGGGCACCAGGCCGAGAACTTCCCCTACCTCTCCCGCGGCTACCGCGCATTCGCAAGGCTGACCGTCCCCCTACTGGGGTTCGACGGGACGACCCGCGGATTGCAGGGACGAGACCTGACCGGCGACTGCCCCGGGCGGTGGCTGTCCCTGGTCAACCCTCGCGGGCACAGGTGGGCTCCCTACGGCGTGATGCGGGGGCAGGGCGGTTACGGCACGGTCCTGGTCACCGAGGGCCCCGGGGACGGCCTCACGGCCGTTGCGGTGGGCTACGACGCCGTGGTGGTCCGCGGTGCGTCCCTCGCCGGCTCGCCCGAGCTGGTTGCCGAACTCGCCGAGGGCCTGCGCGGACAGCTCGTCATCATCTGCGGCGACAACGACCGCGCGGGCTCGGGGTTCTCGCAGCGTCTCGCCGAGGGCCTGACCGCCCACGGGGTCACCGCGCACGTGCTCGACATTCCCCACCAGGGCGATGACCTGACCGACTGGCGTGCACGCGATCCGAGCGGGTTCCCCGCCGAGCTACACCGTGCCGTTAAGTCGGCTCACCCCGTACGTCAAAGCGCTGACGTACAGGCCGACGAGCGGTCCGCCGAGTTGGCGACGCGGACGGGGGCCGACTCGGTGTCCCGGGACCAGGGCAGCGAGGCCGCGCGCATCCTGTCCGACCTGGTGGGCCAGTACGGCGAGAGCGACGCCATGAACGCTCACGCCCTGGTCGCGTTCAACAACGGCACGATCCGTTACGCGGCGGGTCTCGGTTTCTATACCTGGAACGGCCGGATTTGGGTCCGCTCGGATATGCGGGTGAGGCAGGAAATCCACCGCATGGGGGCCGCCCTGGTGCTCGCAGGTCAAAATCAGTTGGCCCGTGGTTTCACCATGACTTCACGCATTGACGCGCTGCTGACCGAGCTTTGTTCGGTCCCCAACGTGTCCATCGGCGCCACCGATTTTGACGACCGGCACGACCTGCTGAACTTCCGCAACGGCACGGTCGATCTCCGCACGGGTCGGCTCCGCCCGCACGACCAGGCCGACCTACTCACGTACGCGCTCGACATCGACTACGACCCGAACGCGACGTGTCCGCGATGGGAGGCATTCCTAGAGGAAATCTTTCCCGGGATGCCCGACATGCCCGCCTACATTCAACGCATGGTCGGATACGGCATCACAGGCCACACCACGGAACAGGCATTCTCGGTTCTCTGGGGCAAGGGCGCCAACGGCAAAAGCGTGCTCGTGGACACGCTTACATCCGTGTTCCGGGAAATCTCCCGGACGACGCCGTTCGACACGTTCGAGGAACGTAAGAGCGGTGGTATCCCCAACGATATCGCGGCATTGCGTGGCGCCCGGCTTGTCATGGCCTCCGAGGGCGAATCCGGTAAGCCCATGTCGGAATCTATTCTCAAGCGCGTGACCGGTAAAGACATGATCTCGGCGCGGTTCTTGCGTCAAGAATTCTTTGAGTTCCGGCCGTCCTTTCTGCTGCTGCTGGCCACGAACCACAAGCCAAAATTCAAGTCGCAGGACGATGGTCTGTGGCGCCGGGTTAAATTGATTCCATTCAAGCGGTGGTTTGCCCCCGCCGAACGTGACCCCGCGCTAGATAGGAAGCTGCTCGCCGAGGCCGAGGGCATCGCCGCATGGGCGGTCCGCGGGGCGGTGTCCTGGTACCGCAACGGGCTGCAAGACCCGCAGGTCATCACGGGTGCCTCGCAGGAGTACCGGGAGACCTCGGACCCGCTCGCGGGTTTCCTTCCGGGCGTTCTGGAGTGGGCCGATGACTCCGAGTCCATGAGCGGAAACGACGCTTTCAATCGCTATTTGGAATGGTGCGAGGACGAGAACCTACCTGGCCGCGAACGCTGGACCCGGCAGGCTTTCTATTCCGCCATGGAGGAACGCGGAGCGACCAAGAGACGCACCAAGAGGGGTATCTCCCTCGGCTGTCTGCGCCTCGCCGAGGTAATGCCCGAACAGACCGGCCCGGGGATTTTCGGCAAGTAGCACCACCGCAGCGGGGCCGTTCACCTTGACCAGGTGGGCGGCCCCCTTTTTTTGTTTTCGGGGGGAAGCATGATCGAACTACGGCACGACGTAGCCGGCGAGCCGGTGACTGTTCACGTGCCCGAGACGACGGAAGACCTCGGCGAGTTCTGGAAGTGGCTTTACCGGGCGCGCGAGCGGGGCCCTATCGCCATAGACACCGAGACCACGGGTTTGGAGGTATTCAGCGCATCGTTTCGGCTGCGCACAGTGCAATTCGGGGATGAGCGCGACGCGTGGGTGATCCTGTACGAGCGGGGCGGCTATCACGAGTCGTACGCCCGTGACGCGCTCTTGCGTTGCCGGGAAATCATGATTCACAACGCTGCCTATGACTGGCTAGTCCTCGGACAGTGCGCAGGAATCCCGTTGGAAGACCTCACGCCGCGGACAACGGATACGCGCATCCTCGCGGCGCTCTGCGATCCTCGTCAACCATCCGAGGGTGGAGCAGGAACCGCACTCAAGCCCCTTTCGGCGAAGTGGATTGACCCTGCGGCTCCGGACACTCAGGGCGGTCTTACAAAGGTCTTCAACTCGCTCGGGTTCACCAAAGAGACCGGATGGGCGGGAATCCCGCTGACGCACCCTACGTACTTGCTCTATGCAGGTCTCGACGTGATCTTTACGGCGCGGCTCGCCCCCGCGCTGCGTCGGGAACTCGGCCGGCTCGGCGTGCGCCCCGAGCTGGTGACGTACGAGCACGAACTAGCGAGACTCTGCGCCACGATGCAGCGCACAGGGCTGTTGGTGGACCAGGACTACGCGGCCCCGCTCGCCCGCCGGCTCGCCGAAGAAGCCGAGAAGTACGGGGCCATCGCCGCGCGGTACGGCGTGACCTCGGTCGGCAGCCCCGCGCAGGTGGCGGAAGCCCTTGGAGCCATGGGCGAGACGCTGACCGAGCGGACCGACTCGGGCGCGCTCAAGGTGGACAAGCAAGTCCTGTTGCCCCTCGCAGACCTTGACCGGGACTGGCAGCGCATCGGAGCCCGCGAGCCAAACCCCCTCGCTTACGCGGTACTTCGGGCCAAGAGGGCGAGCAAGTGGGGCACGTCGTACGCCGAGCGGTTCATGACCAAGCTCGATGCGGCGGGGCGCATCCACCCGACGATAGCGCCGCTCGCGGCACGGACAGGACGTATGTCTGTGACGGACGGGTTGCACCAGCTACCGAGTTCGGACCACGTGATCCGCCGCGCGATCCTCGCCGAGCCTGGACACGTGATGGTCAGCACCGACTTTCAGGCAATTGAAATGCGGGTCCTCGCAGCCCTCGCCAACGTCCGGCGCATGAAAGAGGGATTCCTTAGCGGCGGCGAGAAGTTCGACATTCACGCCTATACCGCGCGCCTCATCAAGGGCGATGCCGCAACACCGAAGGATCGAAAGGTCTTCAAGGGTGCCGGTTTCGGAAAGGTGTACGGGGGCGGCATCCGAACGATTTCGAGACAGACCGGGGCGACGGAAGCGGAGATTGCGCAAGCGGTAGCCGCATACGACCGCGCCTTTCCGGAGATCAAGCGTGCGTCCTCGCGGTGGCAGCGTGAGGCTTATCAAAACGGCATGGTCTTTGTCTCGGCGACGGGTCGCAGGCTTCCGCTCGACCGGGACCGCAGTTACGCCGTGGTCAACTATGCCTGCCAAAGCGTCGCCCGCGATGTTCTCGGGCAAGCCATGCTGAATGTTGAGTCCGCCGGTTTGCTCGAATACTGCCGCTTGCCAATTCACGATGAGCTGTTGGCGTCGGTCCCCGCGAAGGAGGCCGAGGAGATTGCCCGCGAGTTCAAGCGCTGCATGACGTGGACGCTCTACGGGGTGCCCATCGAGGCGGACGCAGAGATCGGCGGGCGGTCGTGGGGAAGCCTGTACGGCGCCGATTTCTAGTGACACACAGTCGGCGTTACCGACGGTATCCCACCACGTTCCGTAGTTGAAAGACGCCCTAGTAAGACCGGTGAACGGCCCCCGCGGTTGCGCTCGTTCGGATCACGGATACGTATCCGCCGGGGCCTCTGCCTCATCCCTGAGAAGTAGCCGCGCCCCGCTTGTCTCGTCCTCGGGGATGACTTAGGCCCAGTTTTGCTACCCCGCGTGACCAGCACATTACGACTCGGGGCATGAACTCCGGGGTTCATTACATTACGTCCTTATATGTCTGTAGTAACACCTTTGCCGTACCCCTGCATTAAGGCGAAACCTTGAATGCAGCAGTGAAGCGGCAATGCGCAAGCCCCGTCCTGCACCACCCGGGACGGGGCTTTTCTATGCCCTTATCCATGCGCATTGGTTAAACGAGTTCGAGTTCCGTCATGGGCCCGTCCTCGCCGTTCCGGGAAACCCTCGGTCCCTACAGGGGCCATCAAATCCCACCCGGAACGGTGCCCCTTGACTCAGCTCACGCATACCCAAATTGCCGACGCCAAGCGCAACGACCTGGATGCCGTGTCGTCGGTAATCAGCGAGACGGAAGAACTCGTGATGGCACGGGCCCGCCGGTTCGCCACCACCGCCGGTCACACGGATACGGACTTGGTGGAAGACCTCGCACAGGTGGGGCGAATAGCCGTTTGGGAAGCCCTCGGCGACTTTGGCGGAGACGACCCCGCCCAATTCATGGCGCACATTGAGCGCAGCATCACCCGGGCCATGGCGGACGCGCGCAGGGAAGCGACTCGCCCCGGGGTCAGCATCTACACCGCAAAGCGTTTCGAGGCGGCGCTGTGCCGGGCAGCCGGCGACCCGTACGAGGCCGAGAAGATCGCAGCGTCCGACGAAATGGGAAGCGACAAGCTGTCCCCCGACCTTGCCCGTGCCGCGCGCCTTTCCTGGCTCGGCCTTGACTCGCTTGACCGGCCGTTCAACCAGGGCCGCCACGGTGAGAGCTTCACACTCGGGGACGTGATCGCTCAGGAAATGGGCGTCCCCGCGGACCTGGTGGACTCCGCCGACATCGCGAGCCACCGCCGCCGCGTGGTCCGCGAACAAGTCCACCGCGCCCTTGGGCTGTTGAGTGAGCGTCAGCGCCATGTACTCAAGGCCGACCACGGCATTGCGCCGGTCGGGCACTACGGCGACCAGCCTGACGCAGTGCTGGCGGACGACATGGGCGCGACCCCTTACCAGGTCAGGCAAGCGCGGGTGAAGGGGAAGAATCGTTTCTCCGAGCTGTACCGAGCTGGTGCACGCGCATGGTGACCACGATCCCTACCCGAGACGGCGGGACCGTCCAGATTTCGCGTCGCGGACCCCTGGTGGATATTCACGTTCGGAACGCCGAGGGGCGCACGGTCGCGACCGTCGTACGTCGAGCCGGCGAGGCTGAACGGCTGCTCTCAGGTAAGCATGCGACCACCGAGCGTCAATCGCCTTGCGGCGTACGGGAGTTCACCGAACCGCGGGAGTGAACCCCCGGTCAGTAACGCAACGTAACGGCCCTCCGCTTCGGCGGGGGGCCCTTCGTCATGCCGTTTAGCAAAACTGTTGAATCTTACAGATTTCGAGATCGTGCCCGACTTGTGCAACTAAGTGGCCGGTCGCGGCGTCGTACCCCCTGATAGTTGCGCTCTGGATCAGGCCAGACGGCGACGCGCACCACGCCGAAATATGCCCTTCCGCAAACCGAACGTGTGTACTAACGTCATCGCATGGTCACGCACCGCAAGGAGTTTCGGGTACAGACGAGAGTGATCGTGCCTTCGCACGAGCTGAACAACGGGGGTAACGAGGGTGTGTGGGGCGAGTGCCCCGAGCTGCCCGCAGTGCTGGGGGAAGTCCGGATTAGGTCGTGCGACGACCTGTCCGTTGCGCTTGACGCACACGGGGGTACGGTCGCGCGGCTGCTGCGCGCCGTGGCTCAACACAAATGGTTCCGGCTGCTCGCCCGAGACAGGGCCACGGAAGGACTCGCCGGCTCGGTCGAGTGGATCCGGAGCCCCGAGACGGGTCTATGGGTCCAGTGGGACGAGCCATGGACCGCGTGCGCCTACGGGCAGCACGAGCCCGCCGCAACCATGTTGCTGGCCGCGTGATGCGCGTGATGGCGGCCCGGACGTTCGTTCTCGGGCGCGATGACAGAGGCGACGCATGGGCGGAGACGCAACGGCTCGCGGCGGTGCTCGTCCGTCACCGGATCACCGAGCGGTACGGGGTCAGCGTGCACAAGGTGCCCGGACGCCACGGAAAGTGGGGGGTCTATCTGACCGACCGCACACCCGAGCTGGGGCCGCCCCCGCTGCTCGTGATCCGTGCGTTCCGTAGCTTCGGACTCGCCGCGTAGCACACACGCCAGCCCCGCCGCTCCCGGATGGAGGGGCGGGGCTGGCAGGGCTCGACCCGGGCGAGGGTCAGCCGCGGGACTTGGCAAAGGCGACCAAGCCCGCGAAGCCCTCGCGGGTCAACTTGAGCTGTGGTCCGTTGGGGTCCTTGCTGTCTCGGACCAGAAAGTCCCCGGTATCGTGTGCGTGCTCGGGAGCCCACTCGATGCACTGCCCACCGTCGCCGCTGCTGTAACTGGACTTGACCCAACGTACGGTCCGGCCCGCTGTGTTGCTCATCGTGCGTACTCCTTGATCGCGTCGCGTATTGCACGGAGAGTCTTCTCCGGGGACAGTGCATCGGCTTGCAGACGCTCATACCGCTCAGTACCGGTCGCCACGACGCCCGCCGAGTCGATGACGCGCCCCAACCCCTGTGCCTCTGAGTACAGCACTGGGCTTTGGTCGTCGTCCTCACCGAACGTGAGAAGCGTAAACGGTTCCGCGGCTGCTGGTGCACCCGAGTCGAAGGGGAGCACTTGAACCGTGACATCTGGCGTTTGCGCCACGGTTAACAAGTGCTCCATCTGCCCGCACATCACCGAGCGGTCCCCCACTTCCCGACGTAGGCACGATTCGTCAAGGATCACCCACAAGAGGGGCGGGGACGGGCGCTCTATCACTCCACGACGCTGGAGACGCAGGCCGACCTTCTCTTTGATCATGTCGTCCGTGTCCCGCGGGTGTGCTGCGCGGAACAGTGCCTCGGCGTATGCCGGAGTCTGGAATATGCCCATGATCAGGTACGCCGAGAAGTCGAGCACCCGGGCCGCTCGCTCCTCTAGCCGCAGGTAGGGCACGAACCACTCAGGGTGTCCGTACGACGCGATGCGGGCGAGTGTCCGCACGAAGTACCCCGAGGTGTTGAAGAACCGGTCACAGCCTTCGGCGAACTCGGGCGCCGCCAACGCTTGGCCGTTCTTGACCTTGCTCACGTACGGGGGCTTGTATCCGGTGAACGCGGCGAGTTCGGCCCCCTTCTTGCCCGAGTGCCTGAGAGCTTCCTCAAGCTCGTTGCCGAACCACTCCAACCCGTTGGCGGGTCCTGCTGGTCGCTCGGTCATTTGTTCAACTCCCACCATTTCCAACTGCTTTGGAAACACGTCAGACCTGTTGAGCGTACTGCCGGGGCGTCACTCTAGGTGTTGTACCGCTTGCAACTCCGAACCCTCCGGAACCGAGGTACCCCCATGCCCGCAGGCTTGTCCAACGCCGGGACGACCGGCAAACCCGCGCTTGAGCCGGTCCCGCGCGACGGCTGCCGCATCTGCACCGCCGCTACCCGTGGTCGCTCGGCAGCGCGCATCAATGGGAACTCGGGCGGGGTGAAGCAGTACAGCGCGATTATCGAGGCGCACCCCCACCGCGGGGACCAGGCCGAGGACGAGCGCCAGGGCGACGACGACCAGACCGACACGGGCGAGGAGTCCCCGTTGATGGCCACGCTTCGGGAGCGCGTCACCGAGGAAAACGGTCTGCGCCGAGAGTTCCGGGCCCGGGTCGGCCCGTGAGCCTCACCCTGCCGTCCGGCATCCTGCACCCCGACGTGACGGGCGTCCCCGAGCCGGCGAGCACCGATGACGGGAACGGCTGGACGTGGGGCCCGTGTTGGGGCTGGTGCGACCAGGTGCGAGCACGGGTGCTGTGGCTCGGTCCCGCGCAGACGACCGGACACGTTGTCGCCGATCTCTACTACTGCGGACCGTGCATCGCTCGTCTTCACGACCGCATCGTTGCCCACGCCCGTGGAGCCGTACCCGCTCGGACCGTCACGGCCGAGGTGCTGCCGCAGCGAAGGGCGGGCCCCCGGCACAAGGCCCCCCGAGCGGGACTGTTCCGGTAGCCCCACGAAACCCCCGCCCTGGTCGCGTTTCGGTTCCCCCCCGCCGACCAGGGCGGGCCCCAACGCTAACGATTTAGAGCACTGGAGTAACCCAAATGCACAAGCGTTCCCGCGCCGAACTCGCGGAGACCCGAGCACAGTTCGTAGCCGCTCGCGCCGAAGTGACCGAGCGCTACCAAGGCGGAGAGTCCGCCGCGTCCCTGTCTCGTTTCTTCGGGAACGTGGGGGAAAGGTGGCTCGCCGAACGGCTCGATGAGTGGGAGATTCCCCGCCGGGACCGGAGCGTTCCGGCGGTCACGCGTGGCCCCGAGGTGCCTCCGCTGCCGCAGGACGCGAGGCACTGACCAGACTCCCCCCTGTCCCGCAGAGTGGGCGTCCCTACTCGGCAGGGGGAACCGTGCACCCGTCTCATGTGGAGAGGAGGAACGCATATGGACCAGGAAGTCACCCCCGGCACGTCCGAGGAGAGCGACGTTCCGACGGTCGTCGTACTCGGCGACGCTGCCGCGCTGACGCGTGGTAACTCGTCGTCGTCGGTCGAAGGGAAACAGACGCCGTATAGCTAGTCCGACACCAGGGCGGCCCCCGCGGGAGAGATCCCAACGGGGCCGTTCCCAGTCAAGCGGTGGGAGAGGTGACGAGATGGAAGACCGCAAAGCGCGGTGGTACGGCGGACGTGCACCAGGAAACCGACCCGCCGCAACACCAACAGGCGCACGGCTGCTCTGGCACGACCCCGCGTTGTGGGTCTGCGGAGACTGGCAGCCCGAACACGTCCGGAGCGTGGAACTCGGTTCCGCACGAATCGCCGTGCTTGGCCCGTGCTCGGCCACCGACTACGACATTGCCCGCGCTCTCGCGGCCCCGGACCTTGCGACGGTCGCGCGGTCGTGGGCGGGCTCACATACCGTTGTCCGCCTGACCGAACGGGGACGCGTGGAAGTCCTTGCCGACGCGGGGGCAGCCTCGCCCCTCTACACGGTCAGCACGCCGGACGGGCCGGTCTGGGGATCAAGTTCCCTCGCCCTGTCCCCCCTCGCCGGCGGGCGCATCGATACCGGGTGGCTCGCCGCGTACCTGCGGGACAAACACAGCCCCGCCGCGGACCGTAGCGCGTGGGCGGGCGTGGCCCCTGTCCCCGCGGGGCATCTGCTAACGCTCGACGCCGAGGGCGGTCCGTCGTGCATGCGCTGGTGGTCGCCGAGAAGGCGCACACCGCGGGGTGCGTCGGAAGCACTACGGCAAGCGCTAAGCGAGGGGGTCCGGGTACGGGTCGAGGGAGTGACAGCGACCAGCGATCTGGCGGGCATGGACTCAACGACCGTGACGTTGCTCGCTGCGCAGTACGGATCGATTACGGGTGTGACCGCGCATCCTGCGGGCGTCACCAGCGGCGGGGACATGCGATACGCGCAAGCCCTGAACGTCCCTGGCCTGACCCGGGCCCCGTTCCCGCTCAGTGCTCGGCATCTGCCGTTCACGACCGCCGACGTGCCGTTGCCCGCCACGGACGAGCCGGCTCCGTCAACGGCGGTTTGGGCGCTGCTCTCGGACCAGTTCGCCGCCATGGCTGCCGTGGGCTCCGTCTGCCACCTGACCGGAGACGGCGGGGACAACCTGTTCCTGTCCACCCCCGCGCACCTTGCAAGCCTCGCCCGTAGCGGGCAATGGGTGCGCATGTTCGGGGACGCGCGGGACTGGGCTCGGCTGCGTCGCCAAAGTCCCCGCCCTTTGATCGCCGCCGCATTGCGAGGCAACGCGTACTGGATCGGTCGAGCGGATTTCGGGCGTCCGCAGTGGCTCACCGCGCCGGTACCGAGGGTGACCACCACCACGGGCCCCAACGCAAACACGGCGCTGGTCGCCGAGCTGCGCACGGTGGCACGCTCGGCGTACTCGGAACTCCAACTCGCGGACTCGCTCGGCCTCGCACTGGGCAACCCCTACTTTGACGGCGCGGTCCTGGACGCCGTGGTCTCGGCACCCGTCGAACAGCGGTACTCGGCTCGGCGGTACAAGCCGATGCTTGCCGACACGTTCGCTGATCTACTGCCCGATGACCACCGCACCAGGGCCGCCAAGGGGCTCATGGTTGGCGACTTCCACCTAGGGCTACGCAGGAACAGGGCTCGCGTGCTCGGCCTTGCGGACGGTCGTCTGGCGGCCCTCGGACTCATCAAGCCCGAACCACTGCGGACTACGGTTCACGCGGCTGCCCTCGGCGCGGAAACCATCTGGCCCCCGCTGCTGTCCGCCCTCGCGGCCGAAGCGTGGTTAGAGGCAGTCGAGCGCTCGCCCGACACCGAGTGGACGCACGCCGCACCGACCCCGGCCGGTGCACTGTGAGTCGAGCCAACACCGTGGTCGTCCGTGCCTCTCACGCGTCCGTCGTGCTCGACTACGACACGGGCAGCACCGAGCTACGCCCCACGTCCGACGCGGTAACCGCGATGGGTGCGCACGTCGTTGCTGTTCCGGACACCGTGCTGACGTGGGGGACCGTCGAACAGTCGGCAACCCTGCCCGAGCCGGCTCCGGTCCCGCTGCGGTGGCGGGTCCGTGCCGTGCCGGTCGTCCTCGCCACCGCCGCAGTGCGGGCCGCCGGTCGTCGTCGGAACCGATTCTCGCGGCTCGTCCGCCTCGCGTGCTTGGGGCGCGATTTGCCCCCGGCCACGGTGATACAGGCTCGCTACGCTGTCCGCGCCGTTCGCTGGGCCGCACAGCTCTTGCCGATGCGCTGGGCGTGCCTGGAGGACGCGACGGCTGCCGCACTCATGCTGACGGTCGCTCGACGCCGCGCCGAGTGGCGACACGGGGTAGCGATTGACCCCGTACGGCTGCACGCGTGGATAGCAGGCCCGGACGGGTCTCCGGTCGAGGAGCCGGCGGACACCGCTCTCTACACCCCCACCTACACACCAGATGGGCCCGGATCGGCTCGGGCCACCAGGAAGGTACGACCGTGAGTGAACCGCACATCCTGTTGACCGGCGAAACCCTCGCCCTCGCCATGCCCCGCGCGGACATGCTGCCCGAGTACCACAAGTGGGAGAACGACCCCGCGACCATCACGGGGTACGGAAACCAGTGGGCGCAGGCGTGGGAGGTTCGCGCTGCCGGGTACGAGCGGCAGCGCGGGAACGAGCGCTTCCAACAGTTCGAGGTGGTCCGGGTGGACGACGGGTCGCCCGTCGGAATGACGATTCTGGAAGTCAACACCTACGTGCGAACTGCTGAGTTCGTGATGGTCCTCGCCCCCGAGGAACGCGGGAAGGGCCACGCCACGGCAGCGACCCGCCTAACGCTGGACTGGGCGTTCCACCTTGCCCACCTACGCGCGGTGTGGCTCAAGGTGCTTGAGCCCAACTCGGCTGGAGCCAAGGCATACGCAAAGGCAGGCTTTCGGCCCGCTGGTCGGCTCCGCCGCTCAGGGTTCTGGCTCGGCAAGCCCGTGGACGAGCTGATCATGGACGCCGTCCCCGAGGACTTCCCCGGACCGTCCGCCGTGGCTGCCGCTCTCGGTAGCTGACTCCCTGCCCCCTCGCGGCCCCGCTCGTCCATCTGCGGGCGGGGCCCCCATTCCTCTGCCAAGGAACACCCCGACGTGTTGCAGTGCACCGCTTACACCGAGATACCCGAGATAGACGCATTCGTTGCACTGACCGCCATGGAAGGAGGCCCCGACTACCCCCCGGATGTCCTCGCCGTTGGCGAATTCCTGTTGTGCGAACTCGGCGAGCACGATGACCACACCGAGCACGCCGCACAGCTCTGGACTGCTGACACACCCGCTATACGAGATCTCTGGCTGTTCTGGAGTGGGGCGGGAGCCCTACGGAGATGCGGGTTCGCCGGGCTGCCTCCGTGCCCCGCGAGCACCTGCCCCAAGTCCGTGAGGCACGGGCAGATGTGCATGTTCTACGTCGGGCATCCCGCGCCCCATTCGTGGGAGGTGACGGACCCGCTCGGGAGCATGTTGGACCAGCTAGCCCGCAGCGCAGTACGACAGAAGCTCTGGGACGACCAGGACGACGGCGCATGAGCCGAACGACCGTGACCCGATGCGCTGCCGTTGCCCCGCTGGTGATCGAGAATCGCTATGGGGAGCTTGGCAGCTGTGACAGCCCCGACGATTCCCGCTGTGAACTCAGCGAGGCGCACCAAGACGACCACGCACGCTTGCTCTGGTACCACGACCCGCACGGGGCGGTATGGCTCCGGTGGAACGAGAACGGCGGACTGCTGTCGCCGCGATTGTCCTGGTGTTCAGAGCACCAGCCCGGGGCCGACGACAACGCGTGCGTACTGTTCGCCGGGCACCCCGCCCCGCACTCGTGGGACGTAGTGGACCCGCTCATGCACGCCCGAGCGGCCAAGGTAGCGGCACAGCTCGGGTTGCCGTTCGACTAGTCGCCCTGGTGCTCGCCCTCGGTCGCCTCGCCGGCTACGTACGTTCCCCGCTGCGGGACGACGAACAGCACCCCATCGGCGACCAGGGCCGCAATGGAACGGCGGACGGTCGGGCGTGACAGCTCGTATTCCTCGCCCAACCGTGTCTCGGACGGGAGGGGGCGGCGGGGCTTCCAGTCACCCCGACCGATGCGCGCCCGCAAGATGCCCGCGAGCTGTTCAAACGGGGGCTCGGGAGCGTCGCGAACGATCTTCGCATCGGGGCTGTAATCCATGGGAGGAACGCTAGCGGGTGCCGCACGACAGCACACTTACAGCCACGTACATGCACGTGCCTTTACGTACCTTTACGTCTCTTGACGTATGGGGCTAAGGTCGAAAACGAAAGCGCCCCGACAGACCGCTTAGGACCGGTCCGCCGGGGCTAGCCGAGACAGCTAGCAGAGAGCTGAAACGACCATGCGCGAGCTTATCGCCCGCACCCTCGCTTGGGTGCTCTCCGTCCTCGCCCCTCGCCGGCCGGGACGCCACACTGCGGAATACCTCTCCGCGAGCAAGCCCGCACCCGCCCCCGTCTCGCCCTGGTCCCGCCCGTGGACCGCCCCGTCCTCACAGGAAGTGCGAGCGATCTTCAAAAACCAGCACACACAAGAGCTGCCCGCCGTGAAACGCGAACGGGTGTGGGCTGCCGAGTTCGCCGCACTCGGTGTGGACTACGACTTCCCAACCGTGGCGCTCGGCAGCCTTGTGCGGCGAGAGCGGGTGTCGGCATGACCCGCGAAGGACTCACCAGCGGGCCCATAGAACCCGTCCGATGCATCTGCGGGTGCATCACGCTCGCCCCCATCATCGTGGGACACGTCCAGAGCGTCAGCGGTGGAACCGGGTACACCCACTACGTGTGCCCGGACCACGTCCACAACTACCCGCAGCGCAACCAATGGGATGAACTACCCGCATACCGCTGGGACCCCCCGCGACGCTGACCAGCTCTGAACCTGCCCCGTCCGGCCACGTGCCGGGCGGGGCTTTCCCATGTCCGAAGCACGCACCCGCCGTGGGCGACCCGTGATAGGCATTAGCGATCTTGCATGTGATCCGGGGAGGGGTCTTGAAAGCGAAAACACGCAACTGGCTGGTGGGGGGCGCAGCGGTGCTCGCCCTCGGTGGGGTGCTGAGTCTGTTCGAGGACGACAAGAGCGGCGAGGCGGAAGCCAAGCCCCGCCCGTCCGCCACGGAGTCCACCAAGACCGACAAGGTGCCCGACGAGAAGCCGTCCAAGCCCGCGGCGAGCAGTGGCATCCCCTCGCCGGACCCTGCGCAGACCGCACGGCTGATACGCGCGCTCCGGGCCGTAGAGCCGGGACTGGTCGTCAAGGAGAGTCGCGCCGTAGACCGTGCGCGGAACGTCTGCTCAGACCTCAAGAGCGGTAAGGACGCGGCGACGGTCCAGAAGAACGCCAAACTCCGCTATGAGGGGGGCACGGTGCCGAGCCTCACGGACGGCCAGGCCGCGGACATCGTCACGGCCGTGAAGTCGTCGTTCTGCGACTGACCGCAGCAAAACGCCCCGTGCGGCCCAAGTGCCGTGCGGGGCTTCTGTGTTCTGGGACGTGCACGTATGCTCAGAACTGGTAGTTACGTGTGTTGGGGTCGGTGAGGCACGTCCACGGGACATCGCCCTGGCCGAGATCGAGGTCGGTGGCGCCGAGGGCCCGCAGCCGGGCCACCTCCGCCGCCTTGTCGTCGCCGGGGTAGGGCAGCAGGTCGAGGTGGACGCGGTCCGGCACCGTCCCGGCGCCGGGCGTGCGCAGGAACTCCAGGTACGGGCCGCTCCCCTTGGCGGAGCGCAACACCGCCTGGTCGTCGCCCACTTCGAGCACGGTCCAGTCCATGGCCTCGCCCCAGAACCGCGCCATGGCCCGCGGATCGGCGCAGTCGACCACGATCGCGGCGATCGGCCCGGTGTCCCGGTACACCTCCCGGGGTTCCAGTACGCACAATTCGTTGCCCTCGGGGTCGGCGAGGACCGCCCACGGCACATCGCCCTGCCCCACGTCCACGGGTGTGGCGCCGAGGGCACACAGGCGGGCGACCAACTCCGCCTGGTGGTCCGGGGAGGTGGTGGCGAGGTCGAGGTGCAGGCGGTTCTTGGCCGCCGTCTTCGGTTCCGGGACGGGCACGACGTCGACGCAGACGGCATCGGGGTCCGGCCAGACCAGGCCGCCGGCGGGCCCGACATAGGTGGTCACGCCGGGGCTGTAGGCCTGCCAGCCGAGCGCCCGCGCCCAGAACCGGCCGACGGCCAAGGCGTCGAGGGCCTTGATGTTCACCTGTACGGGTCGCAGTGCCATGCGGGCGATCCTATGCGCGGCCCGAGGGGCCGGAAAAAGAAGAAGGGCGGGAAGCTTGCACGCTTCTCGCCACTGTCAACTTATAGCGCGCCAGGGGGCTTGCCGCAAGGCCCCGTTCGTCCCGCAGAATGCTCCCTCAAGCTCATGACCTGCGGAAAAGACGGGCTCGCGCAGCCTCGTCGGATGGATGTCATTGATGATGGACGCGATGGACGTGATCGTGGTGGGCGGCGGGCCGACCGGTCTGATGCTGGCCGCCGAGCTGCGGTTGCACGGGGTGCGCGTGGTCGTGCTGGAGCGACTGACCGAGCCGACCAAGGAGTCCCGGGGGCAGGGCCTGCACGTCCGCAGCGTCGAGGTGATGGACCAGCGCGGCCTGCTCGACCGGTTTCTCGCCACCAGCCAGAAGTTCCAGGCCGGCGGGTTGTTCGGCGGCATGATGAAGCCGTGGCCGGAGCAGCTGGACACGGCGCACCCCTACGGCATCGCCGCCCCGCAACCGGTCACCGAGCGGCTGCTCCACGAGCGCGCACGCGAACTGGGCACGGACCTACGGCGCGGCTGCGAGGTCGTCGGGCTGAGCCAGGACGCGGACGGGGTGAGCGTCGAGCTGGCGGACGGCACCCGGCTGCGCTCCCGCTATGTCGTCGGCTGCGACGGCGGGCGCAGCGTGGTGCGCAAGCTGATCGGGGTCGACTTCCCCGGCGAGCCCGCCACCGTCGAGACGATGCTCGGCGACATGGAGATGACCGAGGACCCGGCGAAGGTCGCCGCCGTCGTCGCGGAGGTCCGCAAGACCCAGCTGCGGTTCGGTGTCGCGCCCGGTGAGGACGGCGTGTGCCGCGTCGTCGTGCCCGCCGACGGGGTGAGCGAGGACCGGGCGGCGCCGACCCTGGAGGAGTTCAAGCGGCAGCTGCGGGCGACGGCGGGCACCGACTTCGGTGTGCACTCGCCGCGCTGGCTCTCCCGGTTCGGCGACGCCACCCGGCAGGCCGAGCGCTACCGCGTCGGCCGGGTGCTGCTGGCCGGCGACGCCGCGCACATCCACCCGCCGACCGGTGGACAGGGCCTCAACCTCGGGGTGCAGGACGCGTTCAACCTCGGCTGGAAGCTGGCCGCCGCGGTCGCCGGCTGGGCCCCGGAGGGGCTGCTCGACACCTACCACGCCGAACGGCACCCGGTGGGCGCCGCCGTGCTGGCCAACACGCGGGCCCAGATCACGCTGCTCGGCACCTCCCCCGGCGCGACCGCGCTGCGGGAGCTGTTCGGGAAGCTGCTCGACTTCGAGGAGGTGAACCGGTACGTCACCGGGCTCATCACCGCGGTCGACATCCGCTACGACTTCGGCGGGCCGGCGGCGGATCACGACCTGGTCGGCCGGCGGATGCGGGACGTGCACCTGAAGGAGGGCCGCCTCTACGAACTGATGCGCGGCGGCCGCGGTCTGCTGCTCGACCGGACCGGCCGGCTGTCGGTGGAGGGCTGGGCGGACCGGGTCGACCACGTCGTGGACGCGTGCGAGGAAGTGGACACGTGGGGGGAAGGGGACGTGCCCGCGCTGCTGCTGCGGCCCGACGGCCACGTGGCGTGGGTCGGCGGGGAGCAGGAGGAGCTGCTGCGCCACCTGCCCAGGTGGTTCGGCGCCGCCCGGTAAATCGTGTGCCCCGGCACACCTCGGCGCGTTATCTTCGGCGGCATGAACGTCACCGGCACCAGCCGCACCGCGACCGCGCGAGCGACCAGCTCGCCGGTTGCCGCCGCCTGACGTACTCCTCTCCCACCGGCGACCGGAAACGGCCCGCCGGTGTCCCGTGGTCCTCCCGTCCCGGTTCCGGTGCAGCAGCGGGCCGTCGCCCGGCGCCTCTCCGCAGCGACGCGAAGGAACCACCGCCATGGACACCGAACGAATCGTCCGTACGTTCGTCGAGTACTACGAGGAGCGCGGGCACCGCCGGATCACCGGCTCGACCCTGCTGCCACCGCCCGGGGACCCCGTCCTGTTCACCACCTCGGGCATGCATCCGCTGATCCCGTATCTGGAGGGACGCCCGCATCCGCTGGGCCGCCGGCTGGTCGACGTACAGCGGTGTCTGCGCACCACGGACCTGGAGGAGGTCGGCGATCCCACGCATCTGACCGTCTTCGAGATGCTCGGCACCTGGTCCCTCGGGGACTACGACGGCCGGCAGAGCCTCGAATGGGGGTACGGGCTGCTCACCGAGGGGTTCGGGGTCGACCCGGGGCTGCTGCACGCCACCGCCTTCGGCGGGGACGAGCGGAGCGGGCCCGACACCGACTCACTGGAGCTGTGGCACTCGCGCGGGGTGCCGGTGGAGCTGACCGTCGAGGACAACTGGTGGCCCGGCGACTCACCCGGCCCGTGCGGGCCCGACTCGGAGATCTTCCTGTGGACCGGCGACGGCCCGCCCGAGTCGACGCCCACGCGCGACGCCCGCTGGGTCGAGGTGTGGAACCACGTGATGATGAGCCACCGCCGGCTGCCCGACGGCTCCCTCGTGCCGCTGCGCCGGCGCAACGTGGACACCGGCCTCGGCCTGGAGCGGCTGGCCGCCCTGCTCCAGGGCCGGACGTCGGTCTTCGAGTGCGACGTCTTCGAGCCGTGGCGGCGGCTCGTGCCGGGCCTGTGGCCGGTGGACGAGCCGTCGCTGCGGGTGGTCTGCGACCATCTGCGCTCGGCCGTGGTGGTGATCGGCGACGGGGTGCGCCCGGCCGCCACCGGACGCGGCTACGTGCTGCGCCGGCTGGTGCGGCGGGTGCTGACCGTGCTGTGGCGGGACGATCCCTCGCGCGGTCTCGGCGATCTGCCCGACGAGCTGGTCCGGCACACCCTGGACCGGTTCCGGCAGGAGGCCGGTCCGGGCGAGGTGCGCCGGGTGCTCCTGGACGAGGAGCGCCGCTTTGGGCGGCTCCTGGAGCGCGGGCGGCAGGTGCTGGCCCGGCCGCGGTTCCGGGGCCCGCTGGACGAGGAGGACTTCCGCTGCCTCCACGACACCCATGGGCTGCCCCGCGATCTGGTGACGGCCCTGCGGCCGACCGGTTGAGGGCCTGGCGACGGGACTAGGAGCGGGCGTCCTCGTCGGCGCGTGCGGCGCGCTTGGCCGCCTGCTCCTCCCGCTTCTCCTTGATCCGCACCGCTTCCTTGCGGACCTCGGCCTGCGTGGCGCGCTCCTCGCGCAGCCAGCCGGGCATCTCGTCCTTCAGCGCGTCGATCTGCTCGGTGGTGAGGGGCTCGGTGATCCCGCCGCGGGCGAGGCCCGCGATGGAGACGCCGAGCTTGGCGGCGACCACGGGTCGGGGGTGCGGGCCGGTGCGCCGCAGTTCCTGGAGCCACTCGGGCGGGTCGGCCTGCAGCGCGTTCAGC
Source organism: Streptomyces sp. NPDC005898 (assembly GCF_040629635.1). Lineage (NCBI taxonomy): Bacteria > Bacillati > Actinomycetota > Actinomycetes > Kitasatosporales > Streptomycetaceae > Streptomyces > Streptomyces sp. NPDC005898. The sequence goes on from NZ_JBEXWC010000018.1 coordinate 20,258, forward strand.
TCGCTGCGCGAGACGACACCCTCCTGGAACTCGGCGGGCGTGGCCTGGAGGTACACACCCAGCTTCTTCGCCGCGGTCGCGGGCTTCATGGTCTGGGTGGTCTGGTGCGACGTCATGGGTCAAGGGTATCGAGCATGTGCGCTACTCCCGACCACGCCGGGTAGCCTGGCGAGGTGACAGGCTCGGAAGTAACCCCTTCGTTCCGGCTCGCCTACGTCCCGGGGGTGACACCCGCCAAGTGGGTGCGTATCTGGAACGAGCGGCTGCCCGACGTCCCGCTGACCCTTCTCCAGGTCTCCGCCGCCGAAGCACCTGACGTGCTGCGCACGGGCGGCGCCGACGCCGGATTCGTCCGGCTGCCGATCGACCGTACGGATCTCAGCGCCATCCCCCTCTACACCGAGACGACGGTCGTCGTGGTCCCCAAGGACCACGTGGTGACGGCCGTGGAAGAGGTGTCCCGCGAGGATCTGGCCGGGGAGGTCGTGCTGCACCCGCTCGACGAGACGCTGGAGTGGGAGCGGCGCCCGGGGCTGCCCGCCCTGGAGCGCCCGGCCACCACCGAGGACGCGATCGAGCTGGTCGCCGCGGGCATCGGCGTCCTCCTGGTGCCCCAGTCCCTGGCCCGGCTGCACCACCGCAAGGACCTCACCTACCGGCCCGTGACGGACGCCCCCGAGTCCCGCGTCGCCCTGTCGTGGCCGGAGGCGGAGACGACGGACCTGGTGGAGGACTTCATCGGGATCGTCCGCGGCCGCACGGTGAACAGTTCGCGGGGCCGCACGCAGACCTCCGCCAAGGACAAGCCGCAGGCCAAGGCCGCGCCCATGGCCGGCGCGGCCAAGGCGAAGGCGGGCGACAAGGGCCGCCGCGGGGCGCCCGCCCGGCCGTCGAAGGGCGCCAAGCCGGCCGCCAAGCGCGGCAAGCCCCGCCGCCGATCGTAGTCGGCGGCGGTCGTAGTCGGCGGCGGGCACGGGAAAGACGGCGAGCACGCGAAAAGGGCCTCCCGCCACTGGGCGGGAGGCCCTTTCACGACTGCGTGCCGGGCGTCAGCCCAGGATCGCCAGCGCCTGGTTGAGCGTCTCGGACGGGCGCATGACCGCGGCGGCCTTGGCGGCGTCCGGCTGGTAGTAGCCGCCGATGTCGGCCGGCGAGCCCTGCACCGCGATCAGCTCGTCGACGATGGTCCGCTCCTGCTCGGCCAGCGTCTTGGCCAGCGCCGCGAACGCCTCGGCGAGCTGCGCGTCCTCGGTCTGCTTGGCCAGCTCCTGCGCCCAGTACAGGGCGAGGTAGAAGTGGCTGCCGCGGTTGTCGATGCCACCGAGGCGGCGGCTCGGCGACTTGTCGTTCTCCAGGAACGTGGCCGTGGCGCGGTCCAGGGTGTCGGCGAGGATCTGCGCGCGGGCGTTGCCCGTGGTGGTGGCCAGGTGCTCGAAGCTGACCGCGAGGGCGAGGAACTCGCCCAGGCTGTCCCAGCGCAGGTAGTTCTCCTTGACGAGCTGCTGGACGTGCTTGGGGGCGGAGCCGCCGGCGCCGGTCTCGAAGAGGCCGCCGCCGTTCATCAGCGGGACGACCGAGAGCATCTTGGCGCTGGTGCCCAGCTCCAGGATCGGGAACAGGTCGGTGAGGTAGTCGCGCAGGACGTTGCCGGTGACGGAGATGGTGTCCTCGCCGCGGCGGATGCGCTCCAGGGAGAACGCGGTGGCCTCGACCGGCGACATGATCCGGATGTCCAGGCCCGCGGTGTCGTGGTCGGCGAGGTACTGGCGGACCTTGCCGATGAGCACGGCGTCGTGGGCGCGGGTCTCGTCCAGCCAGAACACGGCGGGGCTGCCGGTGGCGCGGGCGCGGGTGACGGCGAGCTTGACCCAGTCCTGGATCGGGGCGTCCTTGGTCTGGCACATGCGGAAGATGTCGCCGGCGGAGACGGCCTGCTCCAGGACGACCTTGCCGGCGCCGTCGAGGACGCGCACGGTGCCGGTGGTCTGCACCTCGAACGTCTTGTCGTGGCTGCCGTACTCCTCGGCCTTCTGCGCCATCAGACCGACGTTCGGGACGGAGCCCATGGTCGCGGGGTCGAAGGCGCCGTTGGCGCGGCAGTCGTCGATGACGACCTGGTAGATGCCGGCGTAGCTGCTGTCGGGCAGCACGGCGAGGGTGTCCTGCTCCTCGCCGTCCGGGCCCCACATGTGGCCGGAGGTGCGGATCATCGCCGGCATGGAGGCGTCGACGATGACGTCGCTCGGGACGTGCAGGTTGGTGATGCCCTTGTCGGAGTCGACCATGGCCAGCTCCGGGCCCTCGGCCAGCTCGGCCTCGAAGGACGCCTTGATCTTGTCGCCCTCGGGGAGGGACTCCAGGCCCTTGAAGATGCCGCCCAGGCCGTCGTTCGGGGTCAGACCGGCGGCGGCCAGGGTCTCGCCGTACGCGGCGAAGGTCTTCGGGAAGAAGGCGCGGACCACGTGGCCGAAGACGATCGGGTCGGAGACCTTCATCATCGTCGCCTTGAGGTGCACGGAGAACAGGACGCCCTGGGACTTGGCGCGGGCGACCTGCTGCTTGAGGAACTCGCGCAGCGCGGCGACGCGCATGACGGAGGCGTCGACGACCTCGCCCGGCAGGACCGGTACGGACTCGCGCAGGACGGTGGTGGAGCCGTCGTCGCCGGTCAGCTCGATGCGCAGCGCGCCGGCCTCGGTGATCACCGCGGACTTCTCGGTGGAGCGGAAGTCGTTCTCGCCCATGGTGGCGACGTTCGTCTTCGACTCGGACGACCAGGCGCCCATGCGGTGCGGGTGGGCCTTGGCGTAGTTCTTGACCGACGCGGGGGCGCGGCGGTCGGAGTTGCCCTCGCGCAGGACCGGGTTGACGGCGCTGCCCTTGACCTTGTCGTAACGGGCGCGGATGTCGCGCTCCTCGTCGGTCTTCGGGTCGTCCGGGTAGTCGGGGAGCGCGTAGCCCTGGCCCTGCAGCTCGGCGATCGCGGCCTTCAGCTGCGGGATCGAGGCCGAGATGTTGGGCAGCTTGATGATGTTCGCCCCGGGCGTCTTGGCGAGCTCGCCGAGCTCGGCAAGGGCGTCGTTGATGCGCTGGCCCTCCTCCAGACGCTCGGGGAAGCTCGCGATGATCCGGCCCGCGAGCGAGATGTCGCGGGTCTCCACGCTGACGCCCGCGGTCGAGGCGTAGGCCTGGACGACCGGCAAGAAGGAATGGGTCGCCAGGGCCGGGGCCTCGTCAGTGTGGGTGTAGATGATGGTCGAGTCAGTCACCGGGTGCTCCGCTCCGCGTCTGCAACATTTCTCGACATCAAGATACCTCGTACCTCCCCCGCGAAGGACAGGGCCCTGGGCATCCCGCAACACGTAGACAGTGTCTACGGAATGTAGTAGACACTGTCTATGAGCGAGAGAGCGCCTACGGGCGAGCAGGACGCCGGGCTGCGCGCCCGGCTGGTGGACGCCGGCGTCGGACTTCTGGCGGCGGAGGGGGTGCAGGCGCTGACCCTGCGGGAGATCGCCCGCAGGGCGGGGGTCTCGCACGGCGCTCCCCGGCGCCACTTCCCCACGCATGTGGCGCTGCTGTCCGCCATCGCGCGGCGGGGCTACGCCGAGCTGGCCGAGCGCGTGGCCGGAGCCGCCGCCGAGGGGGGCGCCCGTACGCGGCTGACGGCGTTGAGCCGCGCCTACCTCGGCTTCGCGGCGGAGCACCCCGGCATGTTCGAGCTGATGTTCCGCCACGACCTGCTGGAGAGCGATGGGCTCGGGCTGCGCGAGACCAGCCTGCCGCTCTTCGACGTGCTGGTCGGACTGGTCGCCGAGGCCGGTCCGGCGTCCGGCGCGGGGGCCCGGGTCGTCGCGGGCGCGCTGTGGGCGAACCTGCACGGCATCGCGCAGCTGTGGGGATGGGGCAGCCTGCGGCTCGCCACGGGGGCGGCGGACGTGGAGCCCCTGATCGCGGCCGCGCTCGACGCGCACCTCGGTCCGGGGCCGGCATGAGCGCGGGCCCCGGGGTGCAGCGGAACCTGACCCTCGCGTGCAGTGTGCTCGGCGCGATGCTCGTCGCCCTGGACGGCACGGTGCTGACCGTCGTCCAGCCCGCCCTCCAGCGCGATCTGGGCGCCTCCTTCGCCCAGGTGCAGTGGACGAGCACCGGGTATCTGATCGCCGTCGCGAGTCTGCTGGTCTTCGCGGGGCGCCTCGGCGACCGGTACGGGCACCGGCGGGTCTTCGCCGTCGGGACCCTCGGCTTCGCGCTCGCGTCGGCGGGGATCGGCCTCGCGTCCGGCGTCGGCTGGGTGATCGGGCTGCGTGTGGCCCAGGGCGTCTGCGGCGCGCTGCTCCAGCCCGCCACGCTCGGGATGCTGCGGGCGGCGTACCCGCCGGAGCGGCTCGGGATGCCGATCGCGGTGCGCACGAGCGCCATCGGGTTCGCGGCGGCGGCCGGACCGGTGCTGGGCGGGGCGCTGGCCACGCGGCTGGGCTGGCGCTCGGTGTTCTTCCTCGGCGTCGTGCCGGCGCTGGTCATCGGCGTACTGGCCTGGGCGGTACGGGTGCCCGCGCCGCCCCGCGAGGGGCCCGCACCGCGCCTCGACGTGCCCGGCGCCGCGCTGCTCGCGGTGACGCTGGCCTGCCTCGTGCACACGCTGGTCGGCGTCCCGGGGACCGGCTGGACGACGGCGACCGCGCTGGGCTGCGGCGGGGCGGCGGTCACCGGGGCCGCGTTCCTGCGGCACGAGCGCCGGGCAGCGAGCCCGCTGGTGCCGCCCCGCCTTGTCGCGTCGGCCGCGGTCGGGCCCGCCCTGGGGATTCTGGTGGCGGCCTCGGCGGCGATGTTCGGGGCGCTGTTCGTGGCGACGTACTTCCTTCAGGACGTGCTGGCGCTGACTCCGCTGCACAGCGCGCTGCGGGCGCTGCCGCTCGCGCTGATGATGGTGGTGAGCGCGCCGCTCGCGGCGGTACTGCTGCGGCGGTACGGGCCGCGGCGCACGATCACGGCCGCGATGGCGCTGCTCGCCCTCGGTGTCCTCGCCCTGTCCCGCCTGGACCAGGCGTCGGGCCCGCCGGCGACCGGTGGCGCCTTCCTGCTGGTCGGCGCGGGGTTCGGCACGGTGATGGTCGCCGCGACGGCCGTCGTCGTACGGCACGCCCCGGTCGCCGAGGCGGGGGTGGCGGGCGGTCTCCAGCAGACCGCGATGAACATCGGCCCCACGCTGGGCATCGCCGCGGCGACCACGCTGATGACCGCCCTCGCCGCCCCGACCGCGCACCCCGCGGGCAGGGGGCCGCACTGGACGGACGGCGCCTTCCTCTCCGCGATGGGCCCGACCCTGACGGTCCTCGCGGCCGTCGCGGCGCTCGGCGCGGTGGCGGCGACGAGGCTGCCGCGGCGGGCCGCCCCACGGGCCGGTGTCTCCCCGGAGGCAGCCCCACTCCCCCGGCCGACGGCGGACGCCCCCTCGCGGTGACGGCGGCCACTGCCTGTGTCCGGCCACTGCCTCGGTCTGCGGCGCCGAAGGACCTGGAGGTGACACCCTCTCGCGGGGCGCGGCCACTCCCGGCCGGGTGCCGGTCAAGCCGACGCGTCTCGGCAGGCGGGCCGGCGCGTACGGGCCGCGCTGTGGGGCGAACCGGCACCGGCCCCTCCTCATCGGCCCGCGTTCGTCGCGTCCCGCAGCGCCGCGTCCACCATGCGCAATGTCGCCTTTGCCTGCGTCTGGTGGCTCTCCTCGCTGTCCAGCCGCAGCGTGAAGGCGGCGCTGGTGACGGCCGTGGCGCCGTCCGGGGTCACGCCGCCCTCGGAGACGCAGCCCAGGCTGGTCCCGCCGTGGAACCAGATGCCGTCCCGCAGGCCGGCCACCGGCCGCCAGGCCACGCCGAGGCCGTAGCGGACGCCGTCGGCCGGTATCCAGTCCCGCACGGGCACCGTCCGCTTCATCGCCGCGAGCTGCGCGGGTCGCAGCAGCCGCCCGCCGAACAGGGCGCGCAGGAACGTTCCGTGGTCGCGGACCGTGGAGATGAGGCAGCCGTCCGCCCCGCCGCCGAAGCCGAGGGTGGTGTCGATCGGTCCGGTGCCGTGGGGGAAGTACGTGTAGCCGGTGGCCGTCGGGCCGGGCACGTACGGCGAGGTCCCGGGGGCGAGGGTGTGGCGCAGGCCCAGCGGTTCGATGATCCGCTCGTGGATCTCCTGGGCCCAGGGGTGTCCGGTGACGGCCTCGATGAGCAGTCCGGCGACGACGTAGTTCGTGTTGGAGTACCCCCAGCGCCGCTCCCCCGCCGGGTCGTCGGCGTCGGGAAGCCAGCGCGGCGGCTCGCCGAGGGCCGCCGTCACCTGCTCCTCGGGGGTCTGCGAGTGGAAGCGGTGGGCGCGGTAGGCCTCCGGGGTGAGGTCGCCCGGGTCGGCCCCGAGGGCGATGTAGTCGTTCAGGCCGCTGGTCTGGCGCAGCAGGTTGGTGACGGTGATGCGGCGCCCGTCGTTGCCGTGGCCGCGGATCAACCCGGGCAGCCGGTGCTCGACGGTGTCGGTGAGCTTGAGCCGTCCCTCGCCGACGAGTTGCAGGACGACGGCGGCCGTGTACGTCTTGGTGTCGCTGCCGATGCGGTAGTACGCGTTCCAGGGCACGGGGTCCTTCGCCGCGAGGTCGGCGACGCCCGCGCGGGCGGCCGTGCGGCCGTGGGGGCCCCGTACCTCGGCGAGGACACCGCTCACGCCGGTGGCGAGGACGGCGTCGACGCCGCGCTGGAGGTCGTGCCCGCGCCGGGGCGCGGCGGTGGATGCGGAGGCGGCCGGGGCCACCGCCCCCGTGAGCAGTGCTGCCGCGGCGGCCGTGAGTCCGGTGCGCCGGCTGATACGCGTTCCGGTGTGCCTGCTGAGCTCAGTTTCGGTGTGCCTGCTGATCTCGGTCATGAGCGTGTCTCCGGCTTCGGGCAGGTGAGGTCCGCGGCGGGCGGCTTCCCGTCGCGCAGGTAGGTGTTGACGGTCCGGTCGGCGCAGGGGACGGGCGTGAGGCCGTCGTCCCAACTCGGCGTGTCGCGGACCTTCTCGGGTGGTGACGGGGTGGCGGTTGCGGCCACTGCGCTCGCGAGGAGACCGGCGAGGCCCAGGCCCGCGGTGGCTGCTGACGCGAGGCGCATCGTGCTCCTTGGTTCGGTGTCCGTCGCTGCGGACGGGGGCCGGAGGGGTGATCACCACGGTAGAAATCCCAGCGCCGCCCCACCATCGGGCCAGCAGGACGATCTTTCCTGGGGCCAGCACCAGGACGGGCCGGTGGTTCTCCCGACACCGCCGCTTGACCTGGAGTCCGCTCCAACTCCTAAGGTCGAGCCGACCACCGAGCACCAGCCAGGAGGTACCACCATGACCGGCCTTCCCACCCGCCGCCTCGGCGCGCTGACCGTCTCGGCCCAGGGACTGGGGTGCATGGGGATGAGCCACGCCTACGGCGCCGCGGACGACACCCAGTCGATCGCGACGATCCACCGCGCCCTCGACCTCGGCGTCACCCTGCTCGACACCTCCGACTTCTACGGCAGCGGCCACAACGAGGAGCTGATCGGCCGCGCCCTCGCCGGCCCGCGCCGCGAACAGGCCGTCCTCGCCACGAAGTTCGGCTTCGCCAACCGCCTCGGCGACCCGCTGCGGATACGGGGCGACGCCGCCTACGTGCGCGAGGCCTGTGACGCCTCGCTGCGCCGCCTCGGCGTCGACCACATCGACCTGTACTACGTGCACCGGGTGGACAAGACCGTGCCGATCGAGGAGACCGTCGGCGCGCTCGCCGAGCTGGTCGAGGCGGGCAAGGTGCGCCACATCGGGCTCTCCGAGGCCGGCGCGCGCACGATCCGCCGGGCGCACGCCGTGCATCCGATCGCCGCGCTGCAGAGCGAGTGGTCGCTGTGGACCCGGGACCTGGAGGCGGAGATCGCACCGGTCTGCCGGGAGCTGGGCATCGGCCTCGTGCCGTTCTCCCCGCTCGGCCGCGGCTTCCTCACCGGCCGCTACACCTCGCTCGACGCGCTCCCCGAGGACGATCTGCGGCGCAGCCAGCCCCGCTTCGCCGACGGCAACCTGGAGCGGAACCTGGCCATCGTCGACGCCCTGAACGCGCTCGCCGCCGAGAAGGGCGTCACCGCCGGGCAGCTCGCGCTCGCCTGGGTGCAGCACCGCGGCGACGACGTGGTGCCGATCCCGGGCACGCGGCGCGAGAAGTACCTGGAGGAGAACGTCGCGGCCGCCACGATCGAGCTGTCCGCCGAGGACCTCGCGGCGATCGACGCGGCGGTGCCCGAGGGCAGGGTCGCGGGCACCCGGTACGACGAGCGCAGCATGTCGGTCGTCGACAAGTAGCGGCTAACCTGCCGGTATGGCCCTCCACCACCCCGTCCCCGAGGCGCTGGCCCATCTCGCGGGCGAGTGGCGGGTGACCCGCGCGGTCCGTGATCTCGCCGCCGGGTCCGAGGGCCGCTTCACCGGTACGACGCGCTTCACGCCGCTGCCCGCCCCGGACGGCGGCGGGCTGCTGCACCACGAGTCGGGCGTCTTCACCTGGCGCGGCACCGCGCGCCCCGCCGAGCGCACCCTGCGCTTCCTGCCCGGCGAGGTCCCGGGCACGGCCCGGGTGGAGTTCGCCGACGGGCGCTTCTTCCACGACCTGGACCTGCGCTCGGGCCACCACATCGCGGACCATCCGTGCGCCGCGGATCTCTACCGCGGCGTGTTCGAGGTGTACGACGCGGACCACTGGCGCACCCGGTGGTGGGTGGGCGGCCCCGCCAAGGACCTGCTGCTCGTCACGGACTACGTACGCGTCCGGGCGGGCGCCGAGGCGGATCCGCGCCGGATCACTGCTCGCCCAGCGCCATCCACTTCCGGGGAGTCTCCAGCGCCTTGAAGCCCACCTTCTCGTAGACCCCGTGCGCGTCGGCCGTGGCGAGGAGCACCCGGCGCAGGCCGAAGGGCTCCAGGTGCGCACGGACCGCGTCGACGAGCGCGGTGCCGAGGCCCTTGCCGCGCGCGGCCGGGGAGACGTACACGTCGCAGAGCCAGGCGAAGGTGGCCCGGTCGGTCACCACCCGGGCGTACGCGGCCTGCTCGCCGGTGACCGCGTCGTACGCACCGAAGTTCAGCGACCCCGCCATCGCCGCGTCCTGCTTGGCGCGGGTGCGGCCGAGGGCCCAGTACGCGTCCGTGGACAGCCACGCGTGGACGCGGGCCGCGTCGACGCGGGCGGGATCGGCCGAGATCTCGTACTCCCCGTGGAGCGTGACACTGTCGTTCATCCCCCGACCCTGACAGCAGCGCCCGCGCGCAGTCGAGCGTGTTTCGCCTGGTGGGACGGGGGGTGCCCGGTCAGCCCCACACTTCGTCGCAGGCCTCGCGGAGCCGGCGCACCCCCTCGCCGATATCCCCCACCCCCGCGACCGCCGCGAAGCTCAGCCGGACGTACGCCGCCGGGGGCTCCGCCGCGAAGTACGGGCGGCCGGGGGCCACGGCGACGCCCGCGCGCAGGGCGGCGGCGGCCAGCGCCGCCTCGTCCGTGCCGTCGGGCAGCCGCACCCACAGGTTGTAGCCGCCCGCGGGGATGTGCGGCATGGCGACCTCGGGCAGCCGCAGCCGCAGCGCCGCGGCCAGCGCGTCCCTGCGCACCTTCAACTCGCCCGAGACGGCCCGCAGATGGCGCGGCCAGGCCGGGGAGCCGACCAGTTCGAGCGCGGCCTCCTGGAGCGGCCTCGGCACGAAGAAGTGGTCGACGACCTGGATGGCGCGGAGCCGTTCGAGGACCGGTCCGCGCGCCGCGAGGGCGCTCACGCGAAAGCTCGGCGAGGTGGCCTTGGTGAGCGAGCAGACGTGGACGACCACGCCGTCCTGGTCGTCGGCGCACAGCGGGCGCGGCAGCGGCCCGGCGTCCTCGTGGACGAGGCGGCGCACGAAGTCGTCCTCGATGACGAAGGCCCCCGCCTCGCGGGCTATCCGCAGCACCTCGGGGCGGCGCTCGGCGGACAGCACCGCTCCGGTGGGGTTCTGGAACAGCGGCTGGCAGACGAAGACCCGGGCGCCCGTGGCGCGGAACGCCGCCTGGAGGAGCTGGGGGCGCACCCCGTCCGTGTCGACGGGGACGGGCACGGGCCGCATGCCCGCGGCGCGGGCGATGGCCAGCATGCCGGGGTAGGTGGGCGACTCGACGAGCACCGGCGCCCCCGGCGGGGCGAGCGCCCGCAGCGCCGTCGTCAGCGCGCTCTGCCCGCCGGCCGTGATCAGCACCTCGGCGGCCGTCAGCGCCCCGCCCAGTCCGCGCGCGAACCACTCCCGCAGTTCCGGCAGGCCGTCGACCGGGGGCCGCCCCCACGCGCCGGGGCGGCGCCCCGCCCGGGCGAGCGCCGCCGCCATCGCGCGTTCGGGCTGCAGCGCGGGGTCGAGGTAGCCGCCGTTGAACTCGATAACGCCCGGCGGCGGCGCGGCGAGCGTGGCGAGGACGCCGGACGCGTCGACCGCGCGCGGCACCGGTTCGGCCGCCGCGTCGGCGCTCAGGGACACCTCCTGCCACGAGGTGTCCCCGGCGGGCGCGGCGGGCACCGGGAGCTCGGCGCGGAAGACGCCGGCGCCGGGGCGGGTGACGACGAGCCCTTCGGCGGCCAGCTGCGCCAGGGCGCGCGACACGGTCACCGGGCTGACCCGGAACCGCTCGATGAGCGCCCGGCTCGACGGCAGCTTTCCTCCTGGTGAGTAGCGGTCAAGCTCGCCCCGCAGCTGTTTCGCCAATTCGCCGACACTGCTACCGTCATGCATGACAGCACAGGATAGCGCTACTCGCCCGAGGCGGATAGCGGTCGCCGAAAGCCCCACGGCCCCAGCGACCCCCACGACGACAGGCACTCCGCACGGCGCCCACGGCTCCCGCCGCCTCGGTACCGTGCTGGCCGCCCTCGGCGTCACCGCCTTCTCGCTCACCTTCCCCGCCACCGCCTGGGGCCTGGAGGGCTTCGGCCCCTGGAGCCTGGTGACGCTGCGCGGCGCGCTCAGCGCCCTCATCGCGGGCGGCTGCCTGCTCGCGCTGCGCGTACCGGTGCCGCACCGCCGGCACTGGGCGGGGCTCGCGGTGGTCGGCGCCGGTGTCGTCGTCGGCTTCCCGTTGCTGACCACGCTCGCCCTGCAGACCTCCACCACCGCGCACGCGGCCGTGGTCGTCGGCCTGCTCCCGCTGACCACCGCCGTCCTGTCGGCGCTGCGCACCGGGGCGCGCCCCTCGCGCGCGTTCTGGACGGCGGCGCTCGCCGGGGCCGCCGCGGTCATCGCGTTCACCGTGCAGCAGAGCGGCGGCGCGCTGTCCGCCGCCGACCTCTACCTCTTCGGCGCGCTGCTGATCTGCGCGGCCGGCTACACCGAGGGCGGCCGGCTGGCCCGCGAGATGCCGGGCTGGCAGGTCATCGGCTGGGGTCTGGTGCTGTGCCTGCCGCTCAACGCCGTGGGCGCGGCGGTCGCCCTCCAGCACGAGTCGTTCCAGCTCACCGGGCACAGCACGGCGGGCCTGCTCTACTCCGCGATCGGCTCGCAGTTCCTCGGTCTGGTCGTCTGGTACCGGGGGATGGCGGCCATCGGCGTCCCCAAGGCGAGCCAGCTCCAGCTCGCCCAGCCGCTGCTGACCCTGGTCTGGTCGGTGTTCCTGCTCGGCGAGCACCTGCCCGTCGCCGCCCCGCTGACCGCGGCGGCGGTGCTCGTGTGCATCGCGGTCACCCAACGGGCGCGCGGCTGATCCCCGGCCCGCCCGCCCCGGCGCCATCGGCGGCCACGCGTCGTAGACTGACGGCCACGGAACGCGACCGTCGAGAGGGACGAGGGAGCACTCCAGATGCGCGCAACCGCAGGTGACAAGCTGGTGCTGCACGGCAGGGTCGTCGGGCAGAACGACCGGATCGCGGAGGTCGTCGAGGTCCTGGGCGCGGACGGCGGCCCGCCGTACCGGGTCCGGTTCGAGGACGGGCACGAGACGCTGGTCTCGCCGGGCCCCGACACCGTCGTACGGCACCAGGACCCGTCGAGCTAGGGCCTCTCTTTCGGATCAGGCCGCGAGCCCGGCAAGATCCGGAAGAGAGGCCCTACCGGTACGGGTCTCAGCGCGGTGGCTTCGCCGGCTCCTGGTAGTGGTCGGCGACCACCCGGGCCATCGCGCCGATCCGGTCGGCGCCGACCTCCTTCGCCGAGAAGTAGACGTGCCCGCGCACCTCGTCGAAGCCCTCGGCGTACGTGAGGTGGCGGGACAGCTCCGCGGGGTCCTGCCAGGCCGCGGGCTGCGCCGGGTCGCCCGCCTTGTAGAGGGCCTCGCCGATGTACAGGCGTACGCCCGTGCCGCGGACCACGTCGTTCCACCACGGGACCAGTTTGGCGTAGTCCGCCGCGGGGAAGCCGATGTTCCAGTACACCTGCGGCACGATGTAGTCGAGCCAGCCCTTCTTCACCCAGCCGCGGGTGTCCGCGTACAGATCGTCGTACGTCTGGACGCCCGCCCGGGTGTCCGAGCCGGTCGGGTCGGTCGCGAGGTTGCGCCAGACGGCGAACGGGCTGACCCCGAACTGGGTGCGCCCCCGGGTCTTCTTGATCCGGCCGGACATCTCCCGCACCAGCCGGTCGATGTTGTCGCGCCGCCAGGAGGCGCGGTCGGGGAAGCCGCCGCCGTGGCGGGCGAAGGCCGCGTCGTCGTCGAAGGTCTGGCCCGCGACGGGGTACGGGTAGAAGTAGTCGTCCCAGTGCACCGCGTCCAGCGGATAGCGGCGCACGGCGTCGAGCATCGCGTCCTGCACGAAGCGCCGCACCTCGGGCAGGCCCGGGTTGTAGTAGAGCTTCCCGCCGTAGGGCACCACCCAGTCGGGGTGCACGCGCGCGGGGTGCGAGGCGATGAGGCGCGAGGGGTCGGTGTGGTTGGCGATCCGGAACGGGTTGAACCACGCGTGCAGCTCCAGGCCCCGCTGGTGCGCCTCCCGCACCGCGGTGCCCAGCGGGTCCCAGCCCGGGTCCTTGCCCTGCGTGCCGGTGAGGTACTCCGACCACGGCTCGTACGGCGAGGGCCACAGCGCGTCGGCGGTGGGCCGCACCTGGAAGACCACCGCGTTCAGTCTGCGGTTCACCGCGGTGTCGAGGTGGGCCAGCAGCTCGGCGCGCTGCTGCTGCGCGGGCAGGCCCGGCTTGGAGGGCCAGTCGCGGTTGACCACGGTCGCCAGCCACATCGCCCGCAGCTCGCGCTCCTTCTTGCGGCGCCGGCCGGGGGCCGCAGCCGCCTGTCCGGCCGTCGCCAGGCCCGCGATCGCCGCCGCGGCCGCCACCGAGAAACCCCGGCGTGACATACGCCTCATCTGTACGCCCCTCAGCTCGCTGTGTCCGGCCCCTTTCGCCGGGTTGCGGACAGCATGCCCGACCCGGCACGCCATGGACCCCTCATCGCGGAGTAACGTTCACGGCCGAGGCAGGCACCGCATCCATATGGGGGACGGGGGACCTGCCGGCCCCGTTGATCAGCGAAAGGCACGAGGTGACCGACTCCATGACCGATATCGCACGCGTCGGAGTGGTGGGCTGTGGCCAGATGGGCGCCGGAATCGCAGAGGTCTGCGCCCGCTCCGGACTGGATGTGAAGGTCGCGGAGACCACCGGCGAGGCCCTGGAGATCGGCCGTACCCGGCTGTACAACTCACTCTCCAAGGCGGCCGAGCGCGGCAAGATCTCCGACGAGGAGCGCGACGCGGCGCTGGAGCGCCTAAGCTTCACCACGGACCTCGGCGAGTTCGCCGACCGTGACCTCGTCATCGAGGCCGTGGTGGAGAACGAGCAGGTCAAGACCGAGATCTTCCAGGTGCTGGACCAGGTGGTGACCCGGCAGGACGCGATCCTCGCCTCCAACACCTCCTCCATCCCGCTGGTGAAGCTGGCCGTCGCGACCTCGCGGCCGGACCAGGTCATCGGCATCCACTTCTTCAACCCGGCGCCGGTGCAGCAGCTCGTGGAGCTGATCCCGGCGCTGACCACGTCCGAGGGCACCATCAGCCGGGCCCAGGTCATGGTCGAGAAGGTCCTCGGCAAGCACGCGATCCGCGCCCAGGACCGCTCGGGCTTCGTGGTGAACGCGCTGCTCATCCCGTATCTGCTCTCCGCGATCCGGATGTTCGAGTCGGGCATCGCGAGCCGCGAGGACATCGACAACGGCATGGAGATGGGCTGCGCCCACCCGATGGGCCCGCTCAAGCTCAGCGACCTGATCGGCCTGGACACGGTCGCCTCGGTCGCCGACTCGATGTACATGGAGTACAAGGAACCGCTGTACGCCGCTCCCCCGCTGCTCCAGCGGATGGTCGACGCGGGCCGCCTCGGCCGGAAGACCGGCTCGGGCTTCTACACCTACGGCTGACACCCGGTGTGAATTCCCGCGCGCCGACGGGCCCGGCACTCCTTCGAGTGCCGGGCCCGCGGCGTTCACACACCGTGTGCGCGGTGGGCTCGCATATGCCCGTCGCACACGCTCCCGCCCGCTCCACCAGGCGAGTTGACTGCCCGTGCGGATGAAGGGGGGACGCGCCACTACAGAGAGGAGTGCCCTCGTGACCATCGACGGCGAGAGTGCCGTGGTCCCGGAAGAACTCGCCGAGCTGCGCCGCAGCCTGGACGTGGGCCTGGCCCGCGTCGACGGACGGCTGGCGTTGCTCACTCAGCACGACGAGCAGACCGCCAAGAACGTGGCGGCCCTGGAGGCCAGGGTCACCGCACTGGAGCACACGCGCTGGCCGCTGCCCACGATCGTCGCCCTCGCGTCGGTCGCGGCGTTCGCCGTCGCGTTCTGGCAGGCCATGGGCCGCTAGCCGGGGCCCTGGCCGGCGTGCGTGTCCTGGCCGAGGCGCGTGTCCTGGCCGGCGTGCGTGTCCTGGCCGAGACGCAGATGGTGCAGGAGGAGCAGCGCCGCGGCCATGTTGGCGGCCGGGACCTCGCCGCGGGCCACCATGTCGGGGACGAGCTTGAGAGGGACCCACTCACGGCGGTCCGACTCGAAGTCGTCCTCGGGATGGCCTACGTAGGTCCCCTCGTCGGACCAGTAGATGTGGTGCCGGGCGTCGGTGAGCCCGTTGGAGGGCTCGACGCTCATGAGGTGCCGCAGCGGGCCCGGCCGCCAGCCGGTCTCCTCCTCCATCTCTCGTGCCGCCGCGTACGCGATGTCCTCGCCGTCCTCGACGACGCCTGCCGCGAGCTCCCAGCCCCAGCTGTCGGTGATGAAGCGGTGCCGCCACAGGAGCAGCACCTCGTTGGCGTCGTTGACGACGGTGGCCACGGCCACGGGCCGCATCCGGATGAGGAAGTGGTCCAGGTGCCGGCCGTCGGGCAGCTCCACGTCTGCCAGATTGACCGTGAACCATCGATTTCCATACACAGTTTGTTCGCTCTGCTTCGTCCACTGCACGGTTCTGCCACCTTCCGCCGAGTAGATGGCAATATCGCAGCAGGGGAAGACCACGGAGCAGGGTGCGCGGCGGAGCGTCAGGGGGTCACAGCGGCACGCGCAGCGCCCCGTCGATGAGGGCGGCCGCCTCGGCGGTGCCGGCGCAGTCGCTGCGGACGAGGTGCTCGCGCACGGCGCGCAGCCGGTCGCGCAGCCGCTGCGACTCCATGCCGCGCGCCTGCTCCGCCATCTGCACGGCGGTGGCCACCGCCTCGTCGGTGTTCCCCTGCCGCAGCTCGATCTGGCTGAGCATGGCCAGCCGGTGGACCCTGCCCCGGTCGTGCGCCGGCGTGTCCACGGCGGCCGCGGCGTGTTCATGGGCGCCGGCCAGGTCGCCGAGGCTCAGCAGGGCCTCCGCCACTTGTACGTTGACCAGTCCGGGCTGGACATAACCGGTCTCGTCCGGCTCGCGGCCCCGCAGGATGCGGTCGGCGGCGGCCTCCGCACGCCGGATGCACGACAGCGCGCTCCTGCCGTCGCCCAGGTGTGCGTACGCCTTGGCCTGCATCGCGTACAGGTCGGAGGCGAGGGCCGGGGTCAGGTCGCGGCCCGCGGCCCGCAGCGCCGCCTCGGCGAACGCCACGGCCTGGCGGTACTCGCGCATGAACAGCGACTGGTTGACCAGCAGCGCGATGACGTACGCCCCAAGTCCCCGGTCGCCGCTGGCCTTTGCCAGCCGCAGGGCCTGGTGGAAGTAGCGCTGGGCGAGGCCGTGGGCGTCGGAGTCGTAGGCGCAGATGCCCGCTATGGCCACCAACCCGCCCGTCGAGCGGTGCAGTTGGCGTCCCAACTCGTCGGTGTAGCTGCCGCGCAGGAGGGGCGCCGCCTCCGCGTTCAGGAAGCCGACGATACGGGTGCGGGTCGCGATGCCGCCGGTCTTGCGGTACATCTGCTCGTAGTGGGCGCGGGCGGCGCGCATCATGTCGATGTCGGCGGTGCTGACGGGGTGGTGCCCGCCCCGCGACACGTCGACGTCCTCGGGCGGGTTCTCCCACTCCCAGACCGGCATCACCGCGGGGGTGCCGGTGACCGCGGGCGCGCCGAGCAGGTGGGGCCGCTGCTGTTCGTCCGAGCGCCACAGGGCGGTGGCCCGCTCCACGAAGCCGGAGAGCGTGGAGGACGGCGTGCCGGTGCGGGCGGTGGCGGGTGTGCCGGGCAGGCCGAGGCCGATGTCGTCGAGGGTGACGGGCCGCCGCAACCGGGCGGCGAGCACCTCGCAGATCAGGTCAGGGACCTGGCCGCGTGGGCGCTGGCCCTTCAACCACCGGGAGACGGCGGTGTGTTCGTAGCGCAGCGCGAGTCCTCTGGACTTCCCGGCCTGGTTCACATGTGCGGCGAGTCCCGCGTGCGAGATGCCGGCTTCGTCGAGGATCGCGTCGAGCAGGGTGTTGGGCTGCATGAATGCCCTCCGGTGGCTCGGTGCTTCACAGCGTAGTGGAGGTGCCTTCACACGGGGTGTGAACGGAGTGCCCGGGTCCGGGGGGTGTGCGCTCTGCCGCGCGCCGTGTGGGCTCGCTTGACTTGGCGTGCCTCGTTCAGGAGAAGAGGCCGGTGGGCCGCCGGCTCCCCCCTCACGCAGTGCGGCGGCCCGCCCCGGCGCCGCCCGTCCCCGCCGTCTGCCCGACACCATGGCGGGACGGGCGGCGTTCAGCTCATCGTGCGGGCCCGGCACTCCGGCTCCGGGTGCGGGGCGCGGGCCCGGGTGCGGTCGTTGCGTACGACCAGCAGGGTCGCGTCGTCGGAGGGCAACCGCCCGGTGTGCCGCAGCAGTTCGGCCTGGACCGAGTGGATGAGGCACTGCGGGGAGAGGGCGGGGGCGCGGGCGGCCTCGGTGAGCGCGGCCTGGAGCGGGAAGAACTCCCCGGCCGCGTCGCGGGCGTCCTCCATGCCGTCCGTGTACAGGACGAGGGCCTCGCCCGGCAGCAGCCGGCCGCAGGACCGCATGGGCAGGTCGGCGGGGAGCGGGAAGGGGCCGAGCGGGGGCAGCGGGTCGGCGGCGGTGAGCGGCCGGGCGTGACCGCTCAGCAGAAAGGGCCAGGGGTGGCCGCAGTTGAGCGCGGAGACCTCCCCGTCCGCGCCGATCTCCAGGAGCAGGACGGTGACGAACTCCTCGGCCGGCGGGGCGTCCGGCACGACGCCGCCGACGGGGTACTCGGCAGAGGCCCGCTCGTGCAGGTGCCGTGCCAGGGTCCGCTCCAACCGGCGCAGGACAAGCGGCAGTTCGGGCTCGTCGTGGGCCGCCTCGCGGAAGCTGCCGAGAAGGGCGGCGACGGTCGCCATGGCGCCGATGCCGTGCCCCCGGACGTCGCCCATGACGACGCGTACGCCGTGTTCGCCGGCGACCACCTCGTACAGGTCGCCCCCGACGGAGGCGCCCCGTGCGGCCGAGAACCGTCCGGCGGCCAGGGCGAGGCCTTCGAGGCGGGGTGGCAGGGGGCGCAGCAGGGCGTTCTGCGCGGCCCCGGCGACCTCGCGGACCTGCCGCAACTCCCGCAGCAGCGCCCGGCGGACGTGCACGACCAGCCCGGACCCGACGGCGAAGAAGACCGCGCTGCTGACGATCCGCGCCCCCATGCCGTTCTGCTGGGCGAGCGGGCAGAGCAGCTTGTACGTGACGGCGACGGCGCCCCAGACGGTCGGCAGCCCCAGCGTGAGAGGGCGGCGGAACCGCCTGCGCCCCACCCGGGGAGGCAGCCGGGACGCGGCCCGGGGTCTGCCGATGCGCAGGACCGCGCTCCGGTCGCGGTCCCGGGGGCCTCGGCGTCCCGCGCCCGCCCTCGTCCTCACCCCGGACCTCGCCCCGGTCCTCACCCTGGTCCTCGCCCAGGACATCGAACGGCGGGGAGCCCCAGCCCTGATACGGATCATCATCATGCCGTCGGTCCCCCTAAGGCCCCGTCCAGCGCGCAGGCCGACCCCTACGGCCGCACTGATTCTGTCGACCGAGTGACCCGATCAGGCCAGGGTGAAGCCTGTTGTCACTCCAACGAGTGAGGGTCTCATCCGATGATCCGGATGAGACCCTCTGTGCGCCTCAGGGTGCGCCTGTCGGCAGGGACAGAACGCGGTTACGCTCCGCGCAGCACCGCGCCCGTGCGCTCGGCCGCCAGGGCGACGGCCGCGTCACGGGCCGCCGACGCCTCGTCGACGGTCAGCGTGCGGTCGGCCGCGCGGAAGCGCAGCGCGTACGCCAGGGACTTCTTGCCCTCGCCGATCTGTGACCCAACAAATACATCGAACAGCCGAATGGACTCCAGGAGTTCACCCGCGCCGCCGGTCAGGTAGTACTCGACCACGGCGGCCGGCACCTCCTTGTCGACGATCAGCGCGACGTCCTGCGTGGCCACCGGGAAGGTAGAGATCCGCGGTGCGCGCGGGGTGCCCTCGCCGGCCTGCGCCAGGCGGTCCAGGTCCAGCTCCATCGCGCAGGTGCGCACGGGCAGGTGCAGCGCCTTGACGACCCGCGGGTGCAGCTCGCCGGCGTGGCCGACGGTGACGATGTCGCCGTCGACGACGACCTTCAGCTCCGCGCAGCGGCCCGGGTGCCAGGGGCCGTACTGCCCCTGGTCGACGATGAGTTCGGCACCGGCCTCGCGGGCCAGGGTGCGCGCCGCCTCGACGGCGTCCGCCCAGTCGGCCGGGCGGCCCTTGCCCCACCAGCCGGCCTGCTCACGGGCGCCCGCGAGGACGACGGCGGCGTGCCGGGGCTGGACGGGCAGCGCCTCGGTGAGGGAGGCGATCTCCTCGTCGGTGGGCCGCCGGTCGACGGGCAGCCGCACCGCGACCTTCAGCTCGTCCTGCGGGTGGAAGACCAGGCCCGTCTCGAAGAGCGCCAGGTCGTGGCTGCCGCGTCCGTCGTTGCGGCGGAGCGCCGCGAGCAGCCCCGGCAGCAGCGTCGTGCGGAGGGCGGGCTCCTCGTCGGAGAGCGGGTTGACGAGCTTGACCACGCGGCGATTCGGGTCGTCCGCCGCCAGGCCGAGCTGGTCGAAGACGCTCTCCCCGATGAAGGGGTAGCTCAGCGCCTCCACGAACCCGGCGCCGGCCAGGGCGCGCCCGACCCGGCGGTGCAGGCGCTGGCGCTCGGTCAGGCCCCGGCCCGCGGGGGGCTTGGGCAGGGTCGAGGGGAGGTTCTCGTACCCCTCCAGGCGGATGACCTCTTCGGCGAGGTCGTTCGGCTCCGCGAGGTCGGGGCGCCAGGACGGCACGGTGACCGTCAGGTCGTCCTGGCCGTACACGTCGCAGCCGACCTGCTGGAGGCGGCGTACGACGGTCTCACGGCCGTAGGTCACACCGGCGACCCTGTCGGGGTGGTCGGCGGGCATGGTGATCGTGCGCGGCGCGGTGGGCGCGATGACCTCCGTGACGCCGGCCTCGGCGGTGCCGCCCGCGAGCAGCACCAGCAGGTCGACGGTCCGCTGGGCGGCGGCCGAGGCGGCCTGCGGGTCGACGCCGCGCTCGAAGCGCTTGGCGGCCTCGGAGCCCAGCTTGTGGCGGCGCGCGGTGCGGGCGATGGAGAGCGCGTCGAAGTGCGCGGCCTCGATGACGACATCGGTGGTGCCGCTCTCGGCAGCGTGGTCGGCGATCTCCGTGTTGGCGCCGCCCATGACGCCCGCGAGGCCGATGGGCCCGCGGTCGTCGGTGATGACCAGGTCCTCGGCGTCGAGGACACGCTGGGCGCCGTCGAGCGTGGTGAACTTCTCGCCCTGCTCGGCCCGGCGCACGCCGATCGTCCCCTGGATGCGGGAGCGGTCGTAGGCGTGCAGGGGCTGGCCCAGCTCCAGCATCACGTAGTTCGTGACGTCGACGGCGAGCGAGATGGGGCGCATCCCGGCCTTCTGCAGGCGCCGCTTGAGCCAGAGCGGCGAGCGGGCCTCGGGCTGCAGGCCGGTGACGGTGCGGGCGGTGAAGCGGTCGCAGCCGAGCGGGTCGCTGATCTTGACGGGGTGGCCGAAGGAGTTCGGCGCGGGCACGTCGAGCAGCGCCGGGTCGCGCAGCGGCAGGCCGTAGGCGATGGCGGTCTCGCGGGCGACGCCGCGCATCGACAGGGCGTAGCCGCGGTCGGGCGTGACGGCGATGTCCAGGACCTCGTCGACCAGTTCGAGCAGCTCGATGGCGTCGGTGCCGACCTCGTGCTCGGGCGGCAGCACGATGATGCCCCCGGAGCCGTCGTCGCCCATGCCCAGCTCGTCGCCGGAGCAGATCATGCCGTGCGAGGTCCTGCCGTACGTCTTGCGGGCGGCGATGGCGAAGTCGCCGGGCAGGACGGCGCCGGGCAGCACCACGACGACCTTGTCGCCGACGGCGAAGTTCCGGGCGCCGCAGACGATCTCCTGCGGTTCACCGGTGCCGTTGGCGGTGCCGACGTCGACGGTGCAGAAACGGATGGGCTTCTTGAAGCCCTCCAGCTCCTCGATGGTGAGGACCTTGCCCACGACGAGCGGGCCCTTGAGGCCGCCGCCGAGCTGCTCGACGGTCTCGACCTCCAGGCCGACCTCGATGAGCTTGGCCTGCACGTCACGGCCGGTCTCGGTGGCGGGGAGGTCGACGTACTCCCGCAGCCAGGAAAGCGGGACCCGCATCAGATCTCCATCCCGAACGGCCGGGTGAACCGGATGTCACCCTCGACCATGTCTCGCATGTCTTCGACGTTGTGGCGGAACATCAGCATCCGTTCGATGCCGAACCCGAAGGCGAATCCGCTGTACTTCCGGGGGTCGACGCCGCAGGCGGTCAGCACCTTGGGGTTGACCATGCCGCAGCCGCCCAGCTCGATCCAGCCCTCGCTGCCGCAGGTGCGGCAGGGGCGGTCGGGGTTGCCGACGGACTCGCCGCGGCAGACGTAGCACACCATGTCCATCTCGGCGGACGGCTCGGTGAACGGGAAGTAGTTCGGCCGCAGCCGCGTCTTCATGTCCGGGCCGAAGAGCGCCTGGACCATGTGGTCGAGGGTGCCCTTGAGGTCGGCCATGGTCAGGCCCTCGTCGACGGCGAGCAGCTCGATCTGGTGGAAGACCGGGGTGTGCGTCGCGTCCAGCTCGTCCGTGCGGTACACGCGGCCGGGGCAGACGATGTAGACGGGCGGCTCGCGCCGTTCGAGCAGGGCGCGGGCCTGCACCGGGGAGGTGTGCGTCCGCAGCACGACACCGGACTCGTCGCCGGAGGCGCCCTTGGGGCCCTGCACGAAGAACGTGTCCTGCATCTGCCGGGCCGGGTGGTCGGGCGTGAAGTTGAGGGCGTCGAAGTTGAACCACTCCGCCTCGACCTCGGGGCCCTCGGCGACCTCGTAGCCCATGGCGACGAAGACGTCCGAGACGCGCTCCATGAACGTGGTCAGCGGGTGCCGGGCGCCGGCGGCCGTGCGGTCGTAGGGCAGCGTGACGTCCACCGCCTCCTCGACCAGGACGCGGGCGTCCCGCTCGGCCTCCAGCTCGGCCTGGCGGGCGGCCAGCGCCTTGCTCACGGCGCCGCGTGCCATGCCGACGCGCTTGCCGGCCTCGGCCTTGGCCTGCGGGGGCAGCGCTCCGATCTCGCGGTTGGCGAGGGCCAGCGGTGAGGTGCCGCCGGTGTGCGCGACCTTGGCCTCCTGGAGCGCGTCGAGGCTGTCCGCGGCCGCGAAGGCGGCGAGCGCCTCGTCCCGCATGCGCTCGATCTCTTCAGGTTTCAGTGCCTCGACCTCAACAGGGTCGTACGACTTGTTCGGTGCCGACATCTCTTCCCGTGCTTCCGGTTGGCTGGCGGATGGTCCCCGTCGACGAATCGGAGACGGAGTGTCCCAAGGATTGGGGACGCACAGTGCCAACGACCGAGTCTACCGGGGGTGCGGTGATCGAATGCGCCCGCGGGCTGCTCAGGACGTCCTCGCCGTCAGTCGCCGACGGGCCGGTCGGCGACTCACAGGAGGTACGCGGGAGCCCCCACGGGCAACGTAAATCGGAACTGCGCGCCGCCGCCCGGGGCGCGGCCGACGGTGATCGTCCCGCCGTGCGCCTCCACGATGCCCTTCACGATGTACAGCCCCAGTCCCGTCCCGCCGCGCTTGCTGCCCCGCCAGAAGCGGGTGAAGACGCGGCCCATCGACTCCTCCGGAATGCCGGGGCCCTCGTCGCTGACGGTCACGGCGGTCTCGGCGCCGCCCCGCTCGCGCGTGGAGGAGGAGGGCGCCACATCGATGGTGACCGTTCCCTCGCCGTGCCGCACCGCATTTTCCAGGAGGTTGCTCAGCACCTGGTCGATCTTGTCGGGGTCCGCCCACAGGTCGGGCAGCGGCCGCTGGAGCCGTACGAGGAAGCGGGCGGCGTCCTGGCCGGAGGCGACGTAGGCCTGGATGTGGCGGCCCACGGCGGCGCCCACGTCGACGGGCTGGCGGCGCAGTTCGAGGCGGCCGGAGTCGATGCGGGAGATGTCGAGCAGCTCCGCGATCAGCCGGGTGACGCGGTTGGCGTCGGCGTCGACGGTCTCCAGCATCAGTTTCTTCTGGTCGTCCGTGAACCGCTCCCACTTGGCGAGCAGGGTCGCCGTGAAGCCCTTGACCGACGTGAGGGGCGAGCGCAGCTCGTGGGCGACGGTGGCGATCAGCTCGGCGTGGCTGCGCTCGGTGCGGCGGCGGGCCTCGGTGTCGCGCAGACAGACGACGACGCGGCGCACGGGCCCGGTGCGGGCGGTGCGCAGATAGCGGGCGGAGACCAGCACCTCGCGGCCGCCCGGCAGCAGCAGATTGCGCTCGGGCTGGCCGACCCGGATGGCGAGGCCGCCGTAGGGGTCGGTCAGCTGCCACCAGCGGCGGCCTTCCAGGTCCTCTAACGGCAGGGCGTGCTCCAGGGGCGCGCCGAGGGCGTCGGCGGCGGGGACGGCGGTGATCCGCGCGGCCGCCGCGTTGAAGCAGATGATCCGGCCCGTCTCGTCCGCCACGACGAGCCCGTCGGGCAGCTCGTCGGGGTCCAGTCCGAGGTCGCCGAGATCACCTGGAGCGCCGCGGTCCGTGCGGGCACGGACGAGGTCCTGTACTCCCGGTGCTCTTCTGGTGCCGACACTCATTCCCCGTACCCCACCTCTCGGACTGGCCCGTCACCCTACTAGCTCGATGTGACGGAGCGGCACCCTCCGGCGGCGCGCTGTGCACGGGCGGAGGCGTAGAGGCACACGGCGGCGGCCGTCGCGAGGTTGAGGCTCTCGGCCCTGCCGTGGATCGGAACGCGCACCACGGCGTCGGCGAGTGCGCGGGTCTCCTCCGGGAGCCCCCAGGCCTCGTTGCCGAAGACCCAGGCGGTGGGGGTGCCCATGGTGCCCTTGTCCAGTTCGGTGTCGAGGTCGTCCGTGCCCGCCCCGTCGGCGGCGAGGATGCGGACGCCCGCGTCCTTCAGCCCCTGGACGGCGCGCTCCACGGGCACGCCGACGGCGACCGGCAGGTGGAAGAGGGAGCCGACGGAGGCGCGCACCGACTTGGGGTTGTAGAGGTCCACGGAGGCGTCCGTGAGGATCACGGCCTCGGCGCCGGCGGCGTCGGCGCAGCGCAGCACGGTCCCGGCGTTGCCGGGGTCGCGCACGTGGGCGAGGACGGCGACGAGTTTCGGCCGCGCGGCGAGGATCTCCTCGAACGGGGTGTCGAGGAACCGGCAGATGCCGACGAGCCCCTGGGGGGTCACGGTCGTGGAGATGTCGGCGATGACGTCCTCGTCGGCGAGGTGCACCCGGGCCCCGGCGCCGCGGGCCTCCCCCACGATGTCGGCGTAGCGCTCGGCGGCCTCGACGGTGGCGAAAAGCTCGACGAGTGTGTCCGCGTGCCCGGCGGCCTCCCGCACGGCCTGCGGCCCCTCGGCGAGGAACAGCCGCTCCTTGCCCCGGAAATTCCGCTTGGCGAGCCGCCGGGCGGCGCTGACGCGCGGCGACTTGGAGGAGATCAATTCAGCGGCAACCATAAAACTCACCTCAGGGACAGCGCCCCGGAAGGGGGCGCGGGGAACTGCGCGGCCAGCCACACACGAACCCGCGGACGGCAGAAGCCGGCAGGGGGCGGGCGCGCCCCCGAACAGAAACGGACCCGCAGGCCACCAGGCCCACGGGTCCGAAACAACGCTCAGCGCAGCGTCACGCGGCCTTCGGCGCGTTGACGTCGCTCGGCAGCGCCTTCTGCGCGACCTCGACCAGCGCGGCGAACGCGTTCTGGTCGTTGACGGCCAGCTCCGCGAGGATCTTGCGGTCCACCTCGATGTTGGCGGCGTTCAGACCCTGGATGAGGCGGTTGTACGTCATGCCGTTGGCGCGGGCAGCGGCGTTGATGCGCTGGATCCACAGCCGACGGAAGTCGCCCTTGCGCTTCTTGCGGTCGTTGTAGTTGTAGACCAGGGAGTGGGTGACCTGCTCCTTGGCCTTGCGGTACAGGCGCGAGCGCTGGCCGCGGTAGCCGCTGGCCGCTTCGAGGATCGCCCGACGCTTCTTGTGGGCGTTGACTGCCCGCTTGACGCGTGCCACTTTTTACTCCTTGTAGCGGGGCCGTGGTTGGACTCACACGACCCGGTATCGATTGGGTCCCGGTCAGAGTTCGGACGCGCGGTGCGCGCCCGGACTCACTTGCCGAGAAGCTTCTTGATCTTCTTGGCGTCGCCCGGGGCCATCTCGGCGTTGCCGGTGAGACGACGCGTCAGACGGGACGACTTGTGCTCGAGCAGGTGGCGCTTGCCGGCACGCTCGCGGAGCACCTTGCCGGAGCCGGTGACCTTGAAGCGCTTGCTGGCACCGCTGTGCGACTTGTTCTTCGGCATAGCGCCGTTCTCTCCTCGTCAGTGGCACTCCGATGCCCGGTCGTGAAACCGGGCATCCGGGAGCCATATGTGTCAGTTGGCGATCGCCTGGACTCGCGTCCGGGAGATCAGGCCTCGGCGTTGGCCTCGGCCGGGGCCTCGGCGGGAGCCTCCTCGGAGAGCTCCTCCCCCTCGGCGGAGTTCTGCGAGCGGCCGGGGTTGGCCTTCGCGTCCGCCTTGCGGGCCGCCTGGGCCTCACGGGCCTCGGCCATCGCCTCGGTCTTCTTCTTGTGCGGACCGAGAACCATGATCATGTTTCGGCCGTCCTGCTTCGGGCTGGACTCGATGAACCCAAGGTCCTCGACGTCCGAAGCGAGACGCTGCAGCAGCCGGAAGCCCAGCTCGGGGCGGGACTGCTCGCGACCACGGAACATGATCGTGATCTTGACCTTGTCGCCCTGCTTGAGGAACCGGACGACGTGACCCTTTTTGGTGTCATAGTCGTGCGGGTCGATCTTCGGCCGGAGCTTCATCTCCTTGATGACCGTGTGCGCCTGGTTCTTGCGCGCCTCACGGGCCTTCATGGCCGACTCGTACTTGAACTTCCCGTAGTCCATGAGCTTGCAGACCGGCGGACGCGCAGTGGCGGCCACCTCGACCAAGTCGAGGTCGTACTCCTGCGCAAGCTCCAGGGCCTTGGCAAGCGGAACAATCCCGACCTGCTCGCCGCTGGGACCGACAAGTCGCACCTCGGGAACGCGAATCCGGTCGTTGATGCGGGGCTCGGCGCTGATGGATCCTCCTCGGTAGCACCACGCGGCCGTCTGGCGGACAGCCGCGTTACGTCTGTTGACTGGACCAACCGAGCGGGGCCACAAAAAATGCCCCGACCGATCACAGAAGGGGCTCCACGTACTACCGGAGCACCTCCGCGGTGATCGCGGGGCGCACATCGGGCGACCCAAAGCCTTGAGGCTTCGGCCGCCTGACCGGTGACCCGCCGCTCAGGGAGCGGCCAGGTGGGAGATCGGAGCCTCCACTTGTGGGCCGGATCCTTGCGTTGGCACGCGGGTCTCCGGCCGGTCGTTACACAAGGTTAGCAGCTCCCCCGGGCGGGAGCGAACCGGTCCCTCCGCCCTCTCCCGGGGCGGGGCCGGCGCGGTGCGCGGCTTATCGTGTGGGACATGAGCGACGCGACCCCCACCCCCGAGTCCCCCGCCGGCGACTCCCCCGATTTCGACACCCTGACCCGTGACATCGCGGACGTCCCCGCGGTCGAGGTGATCACCACGGTGGCGGTCCACCTGATGAGCGCCGCCGCCGTGAACCTCGGACTCGCCGAGGGCGGCGAGGGCCACAAGGACCTCGACGAGGCCCGCAAGCTGATCCACTCGCTGGCCGGTCTGCTGGACGCGAGCGCCACCGAGATCAGCTCCTTCCACGCGGCGCCGCTGCGGGACGGCCTGAAGTCGTTGCAGCTGGCGTTCCGCGAGGCGTCGATCGTGGCGGACGAGCCGGGTCAGGGCCCGGGCGAGAAGTACACGGGGCCGGTCTTCGGCTGAGCCCTCACACCGTACGTACGTAGAGGGGCTCGCCCGGTGGCGTCGCCTCGGCCGGCAGGAGTGCCAGGTCGAGGCCGCGCACCAGGCGGGCCCTCAGTGTTTCGTCGGCGGTGATGCGGCGGGCCACGCGCCGGACCGTCTCGGCGGGGTCGGCGGCCGGGTCGACGACCAGGGCGAGGATGCCGTCAAAGCTGCCGGGGCCGAGGTGGGCGCGGAGCACGGCGGGCTCGGCGGCGACGGCCGCGCGCACGGCGCCGGTGACCGCGGGGTCGGCGAGCGGGTCGGCGCTGGCGCGGCCCTCGGCGAGGGCGAGCAGCGCGGTGCGGCCCAGTTCGTAGGGGACGGGGCCCGCGAGGTCGAGGACGATCGTGTCGGCCTGTTCGTGGGCGGCGGCCTGGAGCGCCTGGTGCAGGGGCACGGCGACGGGCCGGGCGGCCGGGTCCCACAGCGCGAGGGCCTCGGTGGAGGTGAAGGCGGGCAGCGCCTTGCGGTCGCCGGCCCGCAGGGTGGGGACGGCCATGTCGCTGGTCTTCTCGCGGCGCAGGCCGTTCTCGTCCTCCTCGACCTCGCCGAGGACGGCGACGACGGGGACGAGGAGCCGCGCCCCGGCGAGGGCTTCGAGGACGGGGCCGTGCGCCGTGCGGTCCTGCGACCAGGCGGTGAGCGCCGCGGCCAGCCGGGGGTCGGCGGTGCCGTCGTCGTCGGAGAAGCCGGGGTCGGGAATGTTCTTGTTCGCCACGCCCCGACCCTACAGAGGCGCCTTGCGGCGGCCTGTCCGGGTCTCCCCTGCGCGGCCTGGCGGTGGGCGCCGTCCCGTCAGTCGCGGGGCCGCGAGGTCGGCAGGGGGCCGAGGCGTCCGCGCCAGAGGCAGATGCCGGCCACGAGCAGGCCCACGCCGAGGACTCCCGCGAGGGGCCCGACCCAGGGGGCGGGGCCGCTGTCGGAGGCGGCCTCCTCGGGGCCCGGGCCGAAGTACTTGGCTCCGTACGCCGTCGTGCGGGGCTTGTCCTGCGCGAGCCGGCCCGCGCGGGCGAAGGCGGCCGCGGGGTCGATCAGGCCGAAGCCGCGGGAGTCGTCGCGGCCGCCGGGCGGGGCGTCGCGGGCGGTGTCCCGCAGGAGCTGCTTGAGCTGGGCGGGCGTGAGGTGCGGGTGGGCGGCGCGGAGCAGGGCGACGGTGCCGGAGACGAACGCGGAGGCGGCGCTGGTGCCCCAGCCCTCGTAGTACTTGCGGTCGGGGTCGGCGATGACGATGTCGTCGCCGGGCGCGGCGACGGTGGCGTACCAGCGGCGGGTGGAGAAGGCGGCGCGGGCGCCGTTCTCGTCGACGGCCGTCGCGGCGATCACGCCGGGGTAGGCGGCCGGGTAGGAGATGTGGTCGCCGCGCTCGCCGCCGTTGCCCGCGGAGGCGACGACGGCGACGCCCTTCTTCAGGGCGTACTGGACGGCGGCGTCCTCGGCGGGTTCGGGGTGGGCGGACTCGGAGTCGTCGCCGAGGGAGAGGTTGATGACGTCCGCGCCGTGGTCGGCGGCCCAGCGGATGCCCTCGGCCAGGGCGGTGCCCCGGGTGTCGCGGGCCTTTCCGCGGGCGGGGTCGCCGTCTTCGAGGATCACCCGGACCGGCAGGATCCTCGCTTCGGGCGCGATGCCCAGTACGCCGTCGCCGTTGCCCTCGCCGTGCCCGTGGCCCGCGATGATGCCGGCCATGGCGGTGCCGTGCCGGGCCCAGGGGCGGTCGCCGCGGCCGGCACCGAAGCCGATCAGGTCCTTGCCCGCCAGGACGTTGCCCGCGAGGTCGGGGTGCCGGTCGTCGACGCCGGTGTCCAGGACGGCGACGGTGATGCCGCCGCCCTTGGTGGTCTGCCATATCCGGTCGGTGTGCAGGGCGTCCAGGGCCCACTGCTGGGCGCGGATGCCGTCGTCGGCGTGGGCGGGGGCGGCGGGGGCGAGGGCCAGGGCGGCGGTGAGCGCGGCGGCGAGGAGCGGCCGGCGGGGGTGGTTTCGGCGATGGGGGCGGGTGCGGCGGTCCGGGCGGGTGCGGCGGGTGTTCCTCATGCCTCCTCCGCTCGGACGATGGTCTTGCGCAGGCCTCGTTCGACGCGGTCCGCGATGCCTTTCGCCTCGTGGCCGAGACCGGACTGGGCGGGCATCGAGGTGGCGGTGGCGCCCATCGCCTCGGTGGCGGGCTCGGGGTCCGTGACGACGCGGCCGTCCGCGAAGCCGGACACGGCGTACGCGACGACGGGTGCGTCCGGCAGCACCGACACCGTCCAGGACGCGCGCTGGGCGTCGCCGAAGCCCTCGGCGGCCGTGCCCTTCGCCGGGTACGTCCTCGGCATCAGGTCCGGGCGCCTGCCGAGGCCCTCCCGTGCGAAGCGGTTCCGCAGCGCCCGCATGGCGTCCGCGTCCGCCTTGGTGAACAGCAGGCCGACGGTGGTGACGTGGCTGCGGGTCGCGTCGGTGTACGTGGCGCGGAGCAGCCGCAGGCAGCCGACGGGGGCGAGCGCCCGCGCCAGCAGGGGGTCGAAGGCGGCCCCGCAGCCGCTGTCGGGGGCGACGGCGACCCGGGTCCAGGAGCGGTCCGCGCCGCCGGGGCCCGCGCCCTCGCCCTTGAGGTCGGGCGGGAAGAGCCGGTCGACGGGCGCGCTGTGCCACAGGTCGCCGGTGACCTTGTACGCGCTGCGCGGCGCACCGCCGTTGGCCACCGACTCGCCGGTCAGCCAACTCCCGGTCACCGCACCGCCGATGAGCCCCAGTCCCAGTACGACGCAGACGGCGGCGGCGACGGCACGGGGCCGCGCCCAGGCCCGGAGGGAGCGCGGCCGGGCGAAGGCGCCGTCGTCCAGGGCGGGCCGCGCGAGGAAGACGAGGGGGCGCCCGGAGCCGGCGCCGGAACCCGTCATCGGGCCGCCGACCGCCGGGCGGCCCGAGCCGAGGTGCTGGGTCGGGGCAGCCGCCTCCCCCGACGACGACCCGTCCGGCACCTGCCCGGCACGGGCCGACGACGCACGGGGCGTGGGCGGTTCGGCGGGCGGCACTTCGCCGGTGCGCGCCGGCGCGGACGGCGGGGCGGGCGTCGACGGCTCTACGCGGGGTCGGCTCGGCAAGTCACCGGCGGGCGGGGGCGCGGCCTGCGCATCAGCGTCTCGTACGCCCGCCACGCCGTCGGTCCCCGTGGCTGTCGTCTTCTTCGCGGCGGCGGCCGTTGGGGGCGTCGCTTCGGCGGCAGGGGGCGTGCTGGGGCGGGGTGCCGGGATGTGGCGGGGAAGCGTGCGGGGCCTGCTGCGGGCCGCCTCGGTGAAGGGGGCCAGGAGGTCCGCCACCCGGGACGCGTGGTCGGGGTCCTCGGAGGGGGGCGTGGGGCGCAGGGCGTCGAGGAGCCAGTCCTCGTCGACCCGGGGGCGCACGTCGGGGAAGCGGGCGGACGGCGCGGGGGGCGGCTCGTCCGGCGGGGCCGTGGGGCGGGGCGGCGCGGTGGGGCGCGGGGGAATCGGGGTCGCTCCCGCCTCCGTGCTCATGCCCGCCCGTCTCCTCGCGCTCCGGCTGCCGGAACGCTCGGCCCGGCGAGGCTCCGTGCGCGTCACTCTACGGGCCCGGGAGGGCCGTTCGGGAACCCCCCTCCCGGGCCCCGGGCGATCTGCCCGGATCATCCCCCTACCCTCGGGTAATCGTCTCTGGCAGGCTTCCGCCATGACTGGCCTCGCCGCAGACCGAGCCCGCTACGACCGGGCCACCGCACATCTCGACGCCCCCCTCGCGATCGTGGATCTGGACGCGTTCGACGCCAACGCCGACGACCTCGTGCGCCGCGCGGGCGGCAAGCCGATCCGCGTCGCGAGCAAGTCCGTGCGCTGCCGGGCCCTGCTCGAACGCGTCCTGGCCCGCGACGGCTTCGCCGGGATCATGTCGTTCACGCTCGCGGAGTCGATATGGCTCGCGCGTTCCGGCTTCGAGGACGTGCTGCTCGCCTATCCCTCGGCGGACCGCGCCGGTTTCGCCGAGCTGAGCGCCGACCCGAAGCTGGCGGCCGCCGTGACCGTGATGGTCGACGACCCGGCGCAGCTGCGGCTGATCGACGAGGCCAGGAACGGCGGCACGGAACAAGTGCGGGTCTGCCTGGAGTTGGACACCTCCTTCCGGACACTGGGCGGCCGCGTGCGGATCGGCGCGCTCCGCTCCCCGCTGCACGCGCCCGCGCAGGTCGCCGCGCTGGCCCGGGCCATCACCCGCCGGCCCGGTTTCCGGCTCGTGGGCGTCATGGCGTACGAGGGCCATGTCGCGGGCGTGGGCGACGCGGTGGAGGGGCGTCCGGCGCGCTCGCGGACGATCAGGATGATGCAGGCCGCGGCGCGCCGGGAGCTGGCGGAGCGGCGGGCGCGGACCATCGGTGCCGTGCGGGCGGTGGTGCCGGACCTGGAGTTCGTGAACGGCGGCGGTACCGGCAGCGTGCAGCACACGGCGGCGGAGCGCGCGGTGACGGAGATCGCCGCCGGGTCGGGGCTCTTCGTGCCGCGGCTGTTCGACAACTACACGTCGTTCAGCGGCCGTCCGGCCGCGCTCTTCGCGCAGCCGGTGGTGCGCAGGCCGGGCCCGGGCACGGTGACGGTGCTCGGCGGCGGCTATCCGGCGTCGGGGGTCGCGGGCGCGGACCGCTCCCCGGTGCCCTATCTCCCCGAGGGCCTGCGGTACGACCCTCAGGAGGGCGCCGGCGAGGTGCAGACGCCGCTGCACGGGCCGGCGACGGACGATCTGCTGATCGGCGACAAGGTGTGGTTCCGGCACGCCAAGGCCGGGGAGCTGTGCGAGCGGTTCGCCGCGCTGCACCTGGTGGCGGGCGACGAGGTGACGGGGAGCGTGCCGACGTACCGGGGCGAGGGCCGCACCTTCCTGTGACCGGGCGCGGGCCCGCGGCGCCCCGGAGCCTGCCGCGGCACCCTTCGGAGCCCCGCGGGACGCCTCAGGGCGTCGCCCCCACGTCCTCGCCGACCCCGCCGCCCGTCGCGCTGTCGTCGACCGAGCGGATGCCCTTGACGACGCGGTCCATGTCGGACAGCGGCGGCGCGCCCTTGGCGACGTCGATGGAGAGGCGGACGATGACCATCGGTTCGGCGCCGATGCTCGACTTGAACGCCACCGACTGCACGTACCCTCCGGAGCCCTTGCCGGTCCGCACCTTCCAGCGCACGTAGTAGCCGCTGCGGCCGGCGACGGCGACCGTCCCCTCCGCGACCTTCTCGTGCCCGGTGATGCCGTCGTAGGGGTTGTTGCCGAGGACGTCCTCGCCGTAGACACTCTTGGCGGCGTCGTTGATGTCGCCCCTGGCCAGCGCCTTCGGGGAGGTCTCGTCGGTGGCGGTCACGGGGTGCGAGGTGATCTCGCCGTGGCGGCAGACGCCCGAGTCGCCGGGGCAGTCGTAGGTGTCCGGGGTCTGGAGGGTCGGCTCCCTGTTGACGGTGCTCTCGGCCTTCTCCCAGCCGTCGATGACGGGGAGCGTGAGCCCGTTGAGGTCGTCGACGAGGACGTCGGGGTTCGGGTCGGACGTCTTCGTCGGTGTCGGTGTCGGGGAGGGGCTCTCGCTCCCCTGCGTCGCGGTCGGGGCGCCGGACGGGGCGTCGCCGCCCCGCGCTTCGCCGTCGTCCTTGGTGAGGGCGACGACGCCCGTGACGATAGCGGCGACGAGGACCGCTCCGGCGGCGGCCAGCGCGATGGTCTTCGCGCGGCCGCCGCCGGAGCGGGTCCCCGGAGTGCTCACCGGCGTCGCGGCCAGGTCGGGCGCCGGGCCGAAGCCCTGCGCCGCCGGGGCCGCCGCCTGCGCGTTGCCGGGGGCGCGGCGGTGCTCGGTCCACGCGGCCCCGTCCCACCAGCGCTCGACGGAAGGCTGGTTCGGGTCCGGGTACCAGCCGGGCGGAGGTGTCATGCTCATTCCGGCACTCTAGGACGTGATCGGAAGGTCAGTACACCGAATCCCGCTGGTCGGGCACCACCGAGCCGTCGTCGCGCAGCACGGGGCCCTTGCTGCCGTCGTGCTCGTTGTACGCAGCGGTCGAGCACGGGTAGGTGCCGGTCTTGCGCGGCATCGGCTCGATGAACATCGGGTTCACCACCCAGCGGCCGTCGGCGTTGTCGTACGCGCGGCACATGAACTCGCTCTTGTTGCGGTTCAGCACGAGGTGCGCGCCGGTGGCGTCGCCGACGAAGGTGACATCCGTGTCGGCGTCGCCGCCGCCGAGCGCGATGCGCCGCGCCCGGTCCTGCTTCTGCCAGGCCGCCTTGCCCTTGACCCGGTAGATCTCCTGGTTGATGAAGCAGCGCTTGCCGTCGATGTAGGGGATGGCCTCGCCCTTGTTGACGGGCACATCGCCGCAGCCCTGGTTCCAGGTGGTGATGCGGCCCTCGCGGTCCAGGACGGAGCGGATGGCGATGGTGTGCGCGCGGTCGACGCCGACGCTCCTGGACCACACCTCGGCGACCGGTTCGGAGCCCGCCGAGACGATGTAGACGTCGAAGCCGGCCTTCTTGAGGGTGCGGATCAGGTCGCGCTGCTGGTCGTAGTAGCGGACGTAGCCGGGGATCTCATGGGTGCCGACGGTCTGCGTGGCGCCGACCGGGGCGGCGAGCGCCTCCTCGCGGGCCTTCGCGGCGTACGACTCCAGCTGAGGGACGGTGTGCCCGGCGAAGAGCTGCGGCACCCAGGCGTACTGCGGGACGGTGTGCCGGTGGTCCCACCGGCCCGCGAAGGCGGCGGCGCCGCTCATCGTCCTGCCGTCCTCGCGGATCTCGAAGATCTCGTCCGCGCAGGCGGTGTTCCTGGAGGTCGGCAGGGGCTTGCCGACGGGCACGTCGGTGCCGCAGGCCTCGGTGAGGGCGCGGTGCGCCTCGTCGGTCAGCCACTTGCTGGTGGCCTTCCAGCTCTTGGGGCGCAGGATCTTGTCGTGCCGCAGGGACCAGGCGATGGTCGCGTCGGTGACGTCGTTCTTGACGACCGTGTTGTCCCAGTCGAAGGCGGCGACCGGGCGCTTGTGCCCGTGGCCCAGGTGGGGGTTCGCGCAGCGGCCGCGCTCGTCGATCACCCGCTGGAGCCGGGCGCGGTTGTCGCCGTACCAGCTGAGCTTCTTCGAGAGCTGCGGGCAACGGACCTCTGCCGTGGCGGAGTTCGTGGGCGTGGCGGCGGCCGCGGGGAGCGCCGCGGGCACCGCCGCCAGCGCGGCGGCCGCCGCCAGGGTCAGCGCCGAAATGTTTCTGTTACGCATGCGAGTGGACCGTACATCAGTCCTGTGCGGCGGGCGACGGCGTCGACGTCCCGAACACCGTGTCCCGCTGATCGGAGATCACCGAGCCGTCCGTACGGCGCACCGGGCCCTGCCGGCCGTCCCGTTCGGTGTAGCCGGTGGTGGCGCAGGGGTAGGGGTCCGCCTTCTCGCCCTTGGGCTCGATGAACATGGGGTTGACCAGCCAGCGGCCGTCGCCGTTCTCGTAGGCGCGGCACATCAGTTCGTTCTTGTTGCGGTTCAAGGCGAGCCTGAGGCCGGTGGCGTCGCGCAGGAAGGAGATGTCCGTGTCCGAGTCGCCGGCCGCGAACACCTGCCGCCGCGCGGCGGGTTGGACCCGCTCGGCGGCGGCGCCGCGCACGCCGAGGATCTCCTTGTTGATCCAGCAGCGCTTGCCGTCGATGTACGTGATCATCGAGTCGTCGCCGTCCGCGACGGTGCCGCAGCCCTTGAGGTGGGCGGTCTGCCTGCCGTGGGCGAGGACGTTGCGGATGCCGAGGGTGTGCCGGGCGTCGACGCCGACGGCCGCGGCCCACACCTCGGCGACCGGCTCGGGCGACGCGGAGACGACGTACACGTCGAAACCGGCCTTCTTCAGGGTGCGGATCAGGTCGCGCTGCTGGTCGTAGTAGCGCACCCAGCCGGTGACCTGGTGGGTGCCGACCCGCTGCCGCGCCCCGACGGGCGCGGCGAGGTTCTCCTCGCGCGCGGCGGCCGCGAAGCCCTTGACCTGGCGGGTGGTCCAGCCCCGGGTGAGCTGGGCGAGCCAGGCGTACTGCGGTTCCATGCGCCGGTGGTCGAAGCCCGCGAAGGCCGGCGCGCGCGAGGTCGTGGCGCCCTCGCCGTAGACGGACAGGATCTCGTCGGCGCAGGCGGCGCCCCGGGCGGTGTTCCGGTGCGTGGGCAGGGTGGCCCGGGTGGCCGGGCAGGCCTTGGCCAGGGCCTTGGCCGCCGGGTCGGTCAGGTAGCGGCTCGTGGTGTGCCAGTCGCCGCCCGAGGGCGTGCGGATCCTGCCGTGGCGCAGCAGCCAGAACATGGTGGCGTCGCCGATGTCGTTCTTGACGACGGTGTTGTCCCAGTCGAAGGTGGCGAGGGGCTTGGCGCCGTGCCCGTCGCCGCATCGGCCGTAGCGGTCCACCATGTGCTGGAGTCTGGCCTTGTTGCTGCCGTACCAGCCCGCGGAGACGGTGAGCGCGGGGCACTTGTCGGCCCGCGGCGGGGCGTCCTGGGTCGCCTCGGCGGTGGCCTGGACGCCGAGGAAGCCGGTGGTGGCGACGGCGAGCACGGATGCGGCCGCGATGGCGCGGCGCTTGAGGTTCACGAACACACTCCCGTGTCTACGCGGGCCGGTCGGGCGTCGTGCGACGCCCGGCCGACGTGCGGGTGGCTGCCGGGTGAACGGCGCGCTGTGCCTACAGCGGGGTCACGTACGCGCCGGTGAGCCCGCCGTCGACGAGGAAGTCGGTGGCGTTGACGAACGAGGAGTCGTCGCTGGCGAGGAACGCCACGGCGGCGGCCATCTCCTCGGCCTCGGCGAAGCGGCCCACGGGGATGTGCACGAGGCGGCGCGCGGCGCGCTCGGGGTCCTTGGCGAACAGCTCCTGGAGCAGCGGTGTGTTGACCGGGCCCGGGCAGAGCGCGTTGACGCGGATGCCCTCGCGGGCGAACTGGACCCCCAGCTCGCGGGACATGGCGAGGACGCCGCCCTTGGACGCGGTGTAGGAGATCTGCGAGGTCGCCGCGCCCATCCTGGCGACGAACGAGGCGGTGTTGATGATGGAGCCCTTGCCCTGGCGCCGCATGTAGGGGATGGCGGCCTTGCAGCACAGGTAGACGGAGGTGAGGTTGACGTCCTGGACGCGCTTCCAGGCCTCCAGGCCGGTGTCCAGGATGGAGTCGTCGTCGGGCGGTGAGATGCCCGCGTTGTTGAAGGCGATGTCGACGGAGCCGTAGGTGTCGTAGGCGGTCCTGAAGAGCGCCTCGACCTCCTCGGCGTCGGTGACGTCGACGCGTACGAAGGTCCCGCCGACCTCCTCGGCGGCGGCCTTGCCCGCGCTCTCGTCGATGTCGCCGCAGACGACGTGGGCGCCTTCGGAGGCGAGGCGGCGCGCGGTGGCGAGGCCGATGCCGCTGCCGGCGCCGGTGATGACGGCGGTGCGGCCGACGAGGCGGCGGCAGATGTTCTCTGACATGGGGTTCAGGCCTCCGTGCTGATGAAGACGTTCTTGGTTTCGGTGAAGGCGTGCAGCGCGTCCGGGCCCAGCTCGCGCCCGAGGCCGGACTGCTTGTAGCCCCCGAAGGGGGTCCAGTAGCGCACGCTGGAGTGCGAGTTGACGGAGAGGTTCCCGGCCCTGACGGCCTCGGAGACCCGCAGGGCCCGGCCCACGTCCCGCGTCCAGATGGAGCCGGACAGGCCGTACGGCGAGGCGTTCGCGAGGCGGATCGCGTCCTGTTCGTCGGTGAAGGGCAGCAGCACCGCGACGGGGCCGAAGATCTCCTCGACGGCGGCGGGTGAGTCGGGCCGCTCGGCGGTCAGGACGGTCGGGGGGAACCAGAAGCCGGGCCCGGTGGGGGCGCTGCCGCGGATGCCGGGCGCCTCGTCCGGCACGAGCGCGCGCACGTTCTCCAGCTGCCGGCGGGAGATCAGCGGACCCATCTGCGTCTTCGCATCCCGCGGATCGCCCACGACGACCTCGCCGAGCGCCTCGGTCAGCAGCGCCGCGACCTCGTCGTACACCGACTCCTGTACGAGGACGCGGGTGCGGGCGCAGCAGTCCTGGCCGGAGTTGTCGAGGAAGGAGAAGGGGTCGGTGGCGGCCTTGAGGTCCGCGTCGGCGAAGACGATGTTGGGGCTCTTGCCGCCCAGTTCCAGGGTGAGCCGTTTGACCTGGCCCGCGCAGCGCTCCATGATCTCGCGGCCGGTGCGCGTGGAGCCCGTGAAGACGATCTTGGCGACGTCGGGGTGGTCGACCAGGGCGCGGCCGGTGATGTGGCCGTGGCCGGGCAGCACCTGGAAGACGTGCTCGGGCAGTCCGGCCTCCAGGGCCAGTTCGGCGAGTCGCAGGGCGGTGAGCGGGGTGGTCTCGGCGGGCTTGAGCAGGACGGTGTTGCCCGCGGCGAGGGCGGGGGCGAAGCCCCAGGCGGCGATGGGCATCGGGAAGTTCCAGGGGGCGATGACGCCCACCACGCTCAGCGGTTCCCGGAAGGTGACGTTCCAGCCGCCGGGCGCCGGGATCTGCTGCCCGGTGAGGCGTTCGGCGCCCCCGGCCGCGTACAGGAGCAGGTCCCGGACGTTGCCCGCCTCCCAGCGGGCGTTGCCCGGCAGGTGACCGGCCTCGCGGACCTCCAGATCGGCCAGCTCGTCGAGGTGGCCGTCGACGGTGTCGGCGAAGCGGCGCAGCAGCCGGGCGCGGTCTGCGGGGGCGACGGCGGCCCAGGCCCGCTGGGCGCCCACGGCCCGCTCCACGGCGCGCCGCACGTCGTCCGCGTCGGCGGCGGGGACGGTCGCGATGACCTCTTCCGTCGCCGGGTTCAGTACGTCGAGCAAGGCTGCCTCACAAGCGTTCGAAGGAGCGGCGGAGCTCCCAGTCGGTCACCGCGGAGTCGAAGGCGGTCAGCTCGACCCGCGCCATGTTGCGGTAGTGCGCGACCACCTCGTCGCCGAAGGCGGCCTTGGCGATGGGGCTGTTCTCCCACAGCTCGGCGGCCTCGCGCAGGGTGGTGGGGACGTGGGCGTAGTCGCCGGTGTAGGCGTTGCCGGTGCACTCGTCCGGCAGTTCGAGCTTGTGCTCGACGCCGTACAGGCCGGCGGCGACCAGCGCCGCGACCGCGAGGTAGGGGTTCACGTCGCCGCCGGGCAGCCGGTTCTCGAAGCGCAGGGAGCGGCCGTGGCCGACGACGCGCAGCGCGCAGGTGCGGTTGTCGTGGCCCCACGCGGCGGCGGTCGGCGCGAAGGAGCCGGGCACGAACCGCTTGTAGGAGTTGATGTTGGGCGCGTAGAGGAGGGAGAAGTCGCGCAGCGCGGCGAGCTGGCCGGCGAGGAAGTGCCGCATGAGGGGCGACATGCCGCCGGGGTCGTCCGGGGAGCCGGCCATGGCGTTGGCGCCGTCGGCGTCCTGGAGCGAGAGGTGGATGTGGCAGGAGTTGCCCTCGCGCTCGTTGAACTTGGCCATGAAGGTGAGCGAGACACCTTCCTGGGCCGCGATCTCCTTGGCGCCCGTCTTGTAGATGGCGTGCTGGTCGCAGGTGACGAGGGCCTCGTCGTAGCGGAACACGATCTCGTGCTGGCCGGGGTTGCACTCGCCCTTGGCCGACTCGACGACGAGCCCGGCGGCCGCCATCTCGTTGCGGATGCGGCGCAGCAGGGGTTCGACGCGGCCGGTCCCGAGGACGGAGTAGTCGATGTTGTACTGGTTGGCGGGCGTGAGGTTCTTGTAGCCGGCGTCCCAGGCCCGCTCGTAGGTGTCCTTGAAGACGATGAACTCCAGCTCGGTCCCCACGTGCGCGCTGTAACCGAGCTCCGCGAGCCGGTCGAGCTGGTGGCGCAGTATCTGGCGGGGGGCCGCGACGACGGGTGAGCCGTCGTTCCAGGCGAGGTCCGCCATCAGCATCGCGGTGCCCTCGTTCCAGGGGACGCGGCGCAAGGTGGTGAGGTCGGCGTGCAGGGCGAAGTCGCCGTAGCCGCTCTCCCAGGAGGACATGGCGTATCCGTCGACGGTGTTCATCTCCGTGTCGACGGCGAGGAGGTAGTTGCAGCCCTCCGTGCCGTGTTCGAGGACCTCGTCGAGGAAGAAGCGGGCGGCGAACCGCTTGCCCTGGAGCCGCCCCTGCATATCGGGGAAGGCCAGGACGACAGTGTCGATCTCGCCGCTCGCGACGAGGGCGGTCAGCTCCTCGACGGCGAGCGGGGGTGTGCGGTCTGCCACGGGAAATGCCTCCTTGGGTCAGCCGGGAGCCATAAGGTATTGCGGAGAACCTTTGCTTGGGAAGGGGGTACGGAGATGTCGCACCCGGAAGAGGGCAGATCTCCCGTGTCGCGGGACGCGGACGGGCTGACTCCGGTACTGCGCCCGGTGCGGGCGGGCAACGGCTTCGAGGAGGCGCTGGAGCAGATCCTCCAGGTCGTCCGCCTCGGCCTGGTGCCGGGCGGCGAACGCCTGCCGTCGGAGCGGGAGTTGGCCGACCGCCTCGGCATCAGCCGGGTCACGCTGCGGGAGGTCCTGAAGGTGCTGACCGACCAGGGCCTGGTCGAGTCGCGGCGCGGGCGGTACGGCGGCACCTTCGTGCGCCCGCGCCCCGAGGCGGCGGGCGAGGACGAGCTGCGCCGGCGGATCGCGGACGTGGACGTGGAGGACGCGCTGCGCTTCCGGGAGGTCCTGGAGGTGGGGGCGGCCGGGCTGTGCGCGGCGCACGGCCTCACCGGCGACCAGGCTGACCGGCTGCGGGCGGCGCTCGCGCGGACGCACGACGCGCCCCTGTCGCAGTACCGCCGCCTGGACACGCTGCTGCACCTGACGCTCGCCGAGCTGTGCGGCTCCCCCACGCTCACCGCACAGTACGCCGCGGTGCGGGCGACCGTGAACGACCTGCTGGACTGCATCCCGCTGCTGGTGCGCAACCTGGAGCACTCGCAGCGCCAGCACACCGCGCTCGTGGAGGCGGTGCTCGACGGGGACGCGGACGGGGCGCGAGAGATGATGCGGGAGCACTGCGCGGGCACGGCGGCGCTGCTGCGGGGGTTCTTGACGTGAGGCGGCCTTTTACCTCTCCGTAACGCACGGGTCTTGCTTTCCCGCCCCCGGCACGGCAAAGGTATGCATCCGTTCCATTGAATCGCCCAGCGGCCCAGCGGCCCAGCCGCCCAGTCGCCAAGCCACTAAGCCGCCCAGCCCTCCCCCTCCCCGCCCCGCAGTGCCGCCGCCGCAGAGGAGCCGTGCCATGACCGTGGAGTCCAGCAAGCCGAGCCCCGCCGAACCGGCGGACGACTATCTGGAGCGCAGGACGCTCCGCCGGGGCAGCGCGGGGTGGCTGCTGCTCACCGGCCTCGGCGTCGCCTACGTCGTGTCGGGCGACTTCTCGGGCTGGAACTTCGGCCTGGCCGAGGGCGGCTTCGGCGGCCTCGGGATCGCCATGGCCCTGATGGGCGTGATGTACGCCTGCATGGTCTTCTCGCTCGCCGAGCTCTCCTCCGTGCTGCCCACGGCCGGCGGCGGCTACGGCTTCGCGCGCCGGGCGCTCGGCCCTTGGGGCGGCTTCCTGACCGGCACGGCGATCCTCATCGAGTACATCCTGGCGCCCGCCGCGATCTCCATCTTCATCGGCGACTACGTCGAGTCGCTCGGCCTGTTCGGCCTCACCTCCGGCTGGCCCGTCTACCTCGCCTGCTTCGTCGTCTTCATCGGCATCCACCTGTGGGGCGTCGGCGAGGCGCTGCGCTTCAGCTTCGTCGTGACCGGCGTCGCCGTGGCGGCGCTGCTGGTCTTCGCCGTCGGCGCGTTCCTGGACTTCGACGCCGCCCGACTGAACGACATACCCGTGGACGCGGACGCCTTCGGCGCCAACTCCTGGCTGCCGATGGGCCTGCTGGGCATCTGGGCGGCGTTCCCGTTCGGCATGTGGTTCTTCCTCGGGGTGGAGGGCGTGCCGCTGGCCGCCGAGGAGACGAAGGACCCGGCGCGCACGCTGCCGCGGGCGATCCGCTGGTCGATGGCCATCCTCGTCGCCCTCGCGCTCCTCACCTTCTTCGCCTCGGCCGGCGCGCGCGGCGCCGACGCGCTCCAGGACGCGGGCAACCCGCTGGTCGAGGCGCTGCAGCCGGACGGCGAGGCGACGGGCCTGAGCCGCGTCATCAACTACGCCGGTCTCGCGGGGCTCGTGGCGTCCTTCTTCTCCCTCATCTACGCGGGCTCGCGCCAGCTCTTCGCGCTCTCCCGCGCCGGCTACCTCCCCCGCTTCCTGTCGCTCACCAGCAGCCGCAAGGCGCCCTACCTGGGTCTGCTCGTGCCCGGCGCGATCGGCTTCGGGCTGGCCGCGGCGACCGGGGAC
Source organism: Streptomyces sp. NPDC005898 (assembly GCF_040629635.1). Classification (NCBI taxonomy): domain Bacteria; kingdom Bacillati; phylum Actinomycetota; class Actinomycetes; order Kitasatosporales; family Streptomycetaceae; genus Streptomyces; species Streptomyces sp. NPDC005898. Next base: position 61,335 of record NZ_JBEXWC010000018.1, read on the forward strand.
GGCGCCCGCATGCTGAACGTCGCGGTGTTCGGCGCCACCATCTCGTACGCGCTGATGTCGCTCTCGCACATCGTGCTGCGCCGCCGCGAGCCGGGCCTCGAGCGCCCCTACCGCACGCCCGGCGGCGTCCTGACCTCGTCGGTCGCGCTGGTCCTCGCCTGTGCGGCGCTGGTCGCCACCTTCCTGGTGGACGTGACGGCGGCGGTCATCGCGCTCGTGGTGTACGGGGTGGCCATCGCCTACTTCGGGCTGTACAGCCGCCGCCACCTGGTGGCGAGCGCGCCGGAGGAGGAGTTCGCGGCGCTCGCGGCCGCCGAGGCAGAGCTGGAGCGGGACTGAGCACCTCCGCGCGGACAGCGGCGAGGACGACGAGGACCACGAGGACGACGACGAGGGAGAACGCAGTGGGCGGCAGGCCGCTGATCGGTGTCAGCACCTATCTGGAGGAGCGGGCGAGCTGGCGCGTGTGGGAGCTGCCCGCGGCGCTGCTGCCCGCCGCGTACCCGAACCTGGTGCGGCGGGCGGGCGCCCTCGCCGCCCTGCTGCCGCCGGACGACCCGTCGTACGCGCGTTCCGTCGTCGCCCGGCTGGACGGCGTGGTCATCGCGGGCGGGCCCGACGTCGAGCCCGGGCGGTACGGGGCGCGGCGCGAGGAGCTGACCGGGCCGCCCGCGCCGGAGCGGGACACCTGGGAACTGGCCCTGATCGAGGCCGCGCTGGAGTCCGGGACGCCGCTGCTCGGCATCTGCCGGGGCATGCAGCTGCTGAACGTGGCGCTCGGCGGCACGCTGGTGCAGCACCTGGACGGGCACGCGGTGGCGCCGGGCGTCTTCGGCACGCACACGGTGAAACCGGTGCCGGGCACGCTCTACGCGTCCCTCGCCTCGGACGCGGCGTCGGACGTGCCGACGTACCACCATCAGGCCGTGGACCGCCTCGGCGAGGGCCTCACGGTCTCGGCCCACGCGGAGGACGGCACCGTGGAGGCCATCGAACTGGCTCCGCCCGCCTGGGCGTTGGGCGTGCAGTGGCACCCGGAGATGGGGGAGGACACGCGGGTCATGGCGGCGCTGGTCCGAGCCGCCTCCTGAGCGCGGCCCGCTGCGCCCTGCGACTCCGCCGCCCCTACGGCCGCGCCCCCGCTCGGCTCAGCGCCCGCCCCGCGTGAGCGTCAAGAGGTCCCTTCCCGGGCCCGTCGGGCGGTGGCCCGTGGGCCAGACGGCGCGCAGTTCGCGGCGCAGGCGGATCTCCCGCAGGGGGATCTCCACCAGGCGGCGCGCCGCCAGCTCCTCGCCCACGGCGAGTTCGCTCAGGACCGAGGGGCCCGCGCCGCTGACCGCCGCGGCCTTGACCGCCGTCGTCGAGGACAGTTCGATCAGCGGGCGGGCCAGGCCGCCGAGTGCCGCGTCCAAAACCTGGCGGGTGCCCGAGCCCTCCTCGCGCAGGATCAGCGGCGTCGCCGCCAGCTCCTGGGCGCCGAGCGGTTCGCCGCGCCGCGCCCAGGGGTGCCCGGGCGCCGTCACGACGACCAGCCGGTCGTGCGCGATGACCACGTCGTCGAGACCGGCCGGCACCGTGAGCCCCTCGACGAAGCCGAGGTCCGCCTCGTCGGCCAGCAGCCGCGACGCCACGGCCGCGGAGTTGCCCGCGAGGAGCGAGACGGCCGTGTCGGGGCGCTGGCTCCGCAGCGCGATCAGCCAGCCCGGCAGCAGATACTCGGCGATCGTCATGCTCGCCGCCACCCGCAGCCGCGAGTCCCTGCGGTCGCGCAGCGCCTGCGCCCCCGCGTCGAAGGCCTCCGCCGCCTCCACGATCCGCCCCGCCCAGTCGGTGACGAGCGCCCCGGCGTCCGTCAGGCGCGAGCCGCGCGGCGACCGGTCGACCAGCGCGACGCCCAGCTGCCGCTCCATCGCGCGGACCCTGCTGCTCGCCGCCGGCTGCGTGATGCCCAGCTCCCGCGCGGCCCGCCCGAGGCTGCCGAGCCGGGCCACGGCCAGCAGCAGCTGGAGCGCCCCGAGGTCGGGGACGCGGTGGGCGAGCGCCGCCTGCGCCGATGCGGGCGGCGGAGCTGACGGAGAGGGCTGACTCATAAAGCCAGCTTATGTCCTCATAGGAACGTACTCCCTGGCGCGGCCCCCCGTCCGCGTACGACGGTGGAGCCATGGTCACCGTCGCCCGCCCGGCTCCTCCCGCTCCCCCCACCCCCGGCCCCCGGCTCCCCGCCGTCCGCCACCTCGGCCCGAACTGGTACGCGTCCGTCATGGGCACCGCCATCGTCGCCACGGCGGGCGCCACCCTCCCCTACCGGGTCCCGGGCCTGCGGACGGCCTGCACCGCCGTCTGGGCGCTGTCCCTCGTGCTGCTCGCCGTGCTGCTCATCGCCCGCGCCGGGCACTGGGCCCACCACCGCGACCAGGCCCGTGCCCATCTCCTCGACCCGGCCGTGGCCCCCTTCTACGGCTGCCTGTCCATGGCGCTGCTCGCGGTCGGCGGCGGCGCGCTGATCGTCGGCGAGGACTGGATCAGCGCCGGCGCCGCCGTCGCGGTCGACGCCGTGCTGTTCACCCTCGGCACCCTGATCGGCCTCGCCGGCGCCGTCGTCATCCCGTATCTGATGGTGGTCCGCCATCGCATCACCGCCGACCAGGCCTCGCCCGTGTGGCTGCTGCCGGTGGTGGCCCCGATGGTGTCGGCGGCCCTCGGCCCGCTGCTGATACCCCGGCTGCCCGAGGGCACGGCCCAGCGGACACTGCTGTACGCCTGCCTGGCGATGTTCGGCCTGAGCCTGCTCGCCACCCTGGTCGTCCTGCCGGTGGTCTTCGCCCGTCTGGTGACCTCGGGCCCGCCGCCCCTGGCGCTCACCCCGACCCTGTTCCTGGTGCTCGGCCCGCTGGGCCAGTCGACGACCGCCGCCAACAAGTTCGCGGACGCCGCCCCCGGCGTCGTACCCGCCCCGCTCGACCAGGGCTTCCTCGTCCTCGCCGTGCTCTACGGCGTGCCCGTGACGGGCTTCGCCCTGCTGTGGCTGGCACTCGCTCTCGCCCTGGTGCGGCGCGCCCGGCGCGCCGGGATGGGCTTCGCGATGACCTGGTGGGCGTTCACCTTCCCCGTCGGCACCTGCGTGACGGGCGCCGAGGGGCTGGGCGGGCACACCGGCCTGCCGGTGTTCGACTGGCTCGCGGCCGGGCTCTACACCTTCCTCGTCGCCGCCTGGGCGGTGGCGCTGGCGCTCACCGCGCGCGGTGTCGTCACCGGCGAGCTGCTCGCAGGGCCGCGCCGAGCACGGCGGGTGCCTCCGCCAGCGAAGGCCCGTACCAGGTGAGGTGACGGCCGCTGACCAGCGCGACGGGCAGGCCGGGGAACGCCTCGGGGCCGTCCTCGGGCGTGAAGCGGTACGGCTCGTCGGGCAGGACGACCAGGTCGAGACCGGCCGCGCACAGCTCCTCGGCCGGGATGCGCGGATACCGCTCGGCGTGGCCGGCGCAGGCGTTGTCGATGCCCAGGCGGGCGAGCAGGTCCCCCGCGAACGTGTCCCGGCCGAGGACCATCCACGGCCGCCGCCAGATCGGGATCGCCGCCCGCAGCCGGGCCGGCGGGCGGGGCAGCCGCCACGCCGCCTCCGCCGCGGCCGGCCAGCGTGCGGAGCCGGCCCCGCACGCCGCGAGGACCCTGCGCAGTTCCCGGAAGGCCTGATCCAGCGTCCGCACCTCGGTCAGCAGGACCTCGATGCCCGCCGCGCGCAGGGCGGCCAGGTCGGGGGCGCGGTTCTCCTCCTCGTTGGCGATCACCAGGTCGGGGGCGAGGGAGATGATCCGGGGCACGTCGGGGTTCTTCGTGCCGCCCACCCGGGTGACGTCCAGGTCCGGCGGGTGGTCGCACCAGTCCGTGGCCCCGACCAGCGCGCCGGGCACGCTCACGGCGACCGCCTCGGTCAGCGAGGGCACCAGCGAGACGACCCGCAGCGGCCCCCGCGTCCCGGGCACCTCAGCGCCCGCCGTCGTCGATCGCCTCGATGTGGTCCCCCACGGCGACCACCAGGACCCGGGTGTCCGCCACCGTGGCCCGCCAGCGGTGGCGCACCCCTCCGGTGAGGAAGACGCTGTCGCCGCGCCCGAGGCGGTAGGCGCGGCCCTCCGCCTCCATCTCGACGGCGCCCTCGACGACGTACATCAACTCGTCGTTGCGGTGCTGGAGTTCGCGGCCCTCGTCGTGGTCGCCGACGAATTCGAGGACCTGGAGCTGGTGGTGGCCGCGGGCGAGCAGGCGTACGCGCGCCTCGGGTGTGGAGGTGTCGAGGTCCGTGTCGTCGTCGGCGCGCACGACATCGACGGTGCGGGCCGGGTCCGCCGCGGCGAGCAGCTCGACGTCGGTGGTGCGCAGGGCGTCCGCGACGCGCTGGAGGGAGCGTCTGCTGGGCCGGGCGCGTTCGTTCTCGATCTGGCTGAGGAAGGGCACCGACAGGCCGCTGCGCTCGGCGACGACGGCGAGGGTGAGCTCCAGCTGCCGGCGGCGCCGCCGCACGGCCGAGCCCACCCGGAGGGTCTCCTTGTGCTCGTCCATCGCCTCGGCTCCCTTCGGCGCGTCGGTCCACTCTCCACCCTGCGGGGTCCTTGGCACCCTACGCATGTTCACCGGGCGGTTCCGCCCCGTCGGCCGGATGGTCACACGCCCCCGACGCCGATCGAAGCCTGTGCCAGTACAGCAGCTGACCGGCCTCCGCGGGGGCGGAACCCTCGGCCGGGACGAACAGACTGACGAGCAGCGCGGGCCGGCCCCCCGGGTCGGTCAGCAAGGTCGCGGAGGGGTTGGCGAAGGCGCGGCTGCCGCCGTGGGTGCGTACGTCGAGGCTGTCGGCGCGGCCGCTCACGGGATCGTAGGCGTACAGGCCCCAGCTGCCGAAGTCAGCGCGCCGCCCCTGCCCCTCGACGAGGACGGCGCCCTGCCCGCCGAGCGCGACGGGCGTCCGGTCGCCGATGTTGCCGCCGGTGCCCCAGGCGCGCACGGCGCGGTCCAGGCGCCGGTCGGGTTCGGCGTGCCAGTGCCGGAAGCCGGTGAGGGTGGCCCGCAGCTGGCGGTCGGTGTCGCAGGCGGCGCGGTAGTGCCCGGTGAGGTGGATGGTGCCGCCGCGCACGGCGGTGACGCCGGGGGTGCCCTCGGCGCAGCGCGACAGGGTGCGGGGCGCGTCGAAGGCGCGATCCGCGCGGCCGTGGAGCAGCGCCGCCGTGTTCTCGTAGGCGCGGACGGCGATGTGGTTGCGGGGGTCCTTCTCGTACGCGAGGACGTAGCCGCCGCGCCCGTCGTGGGCGAGCGAGGCCTGGTGGGTGCCGGGGCCGAAGTCGTGGCGGCGCCGCCAGTGCCGCAGGTCGGTGGAGGTGGCGACGGCGGCGTGGAAGCGGCCGTCGGGCAGCAGCGTGTGGTAGACGGCGAGGTAGCGGCCGTCCTGGGCCTGCTCGATCTCGGCGGCGTCCATGGTGCGCCCGGTGTGGTCCCGCGCGTCGTAGCGGTGGCCGTCGGCGGTGGTGACGTCGGAGGCGAGCGCGGCCAGGCGGGCGGTGGCCGCGGAGGCGGGGGCGGCGTCCGCGCGGGCCAGCTGCGCGAGGAGCAGGGCGACGGAGAGGGCCAGGGCCGAGGTGACGGCGAGGCGGGGCGTCGTGCGGACGGTCACGGCGGGGCAGCACTTACGTTCGAGTGGAGGGGCGGGTGCCCAGCCTAGGGAGCGGCGGGAGCCCCGGGAACGCCCCGAGGGGTGGGCTTCGCCACAGGGCGAGGCCCACCCCTCGGGAGCGGGACACGGGGAGGAAGGGATCGGCCTACTGCGCGGGCGTCATCTTCTCCTCGAAGCCCGGGTTCTTCTTCAGCCAGGAGTCGACGGCCGCGGGCTCATGGCCCTTGCCCGCCTTGTTGATCTCGTTCTCCAGGCCGGCCAGTTCCTTCTCGCTCATCTTGAAGTGCTTGAGCCACTTCGTGAGCCGCGGGTACTGCTCCGGGAACTCCTTGCTGGAGATCGTCCGGATGGTGTCGCCCTTGCCGAAGGCGGCCTTGGGGTCCTTGAGCTTGGTCAGCTCGTACTCGTTGTACGCCCAGTGCGGCGACCAGAGCAGGACCGCGACCGGCTCCTTCTTGGCGTACGCCGACTTCAGCTCGGAGAGCATCGCGGGCGTCGAACCGGAGACGATCTTGTACTCGTCGTCCAGGCCGTAGCCGGGCAGGACCTTGTCCTTGAGCGCCGTCATCACACCCGTGCCGGGCTCGATGCCGACGATCCTGCCCTTGAACCTGTCGCCCTTGCCCTTGAGGTCCGCCAGCGACTTCACGTCCTTGACGTAGGAGGGGACGGCGACCTCCAGCGACGTCGGGCTGTACCAGGAGCCCAGGTCCTCGAGGTTCGCCTTGTTCTTCTCCCAGTACTGCTTCTGGGCGGTGGGCAGCCAGGCGTCGAGGTCCAGGTCGAGGTCGCCCTGGGCGAGCGCGGTGTAGACGGGGCCGACGTCGGAGGGCGTCAGCTTCATCTTGTAGCCGCGCTTCTCCAGGACCCGCTTCCAGAGATTGGTGACGGCGACGTTCTCGTCCCAGGCGAAGTACGCGGCGTTCAGCGGGCGCTTCGCCTCGGCGGGCGTGGACTTCTCCGGCAGCGGGGCCAGCTTGTCGACGACGCCCGGGTTCTTCTTCAGCCAGGCGCGGACGGCTTCCTGCTGCTTGCCCTTGCCCGCCTTGTTGATCTCCGCCTCAAGGCCCGTGAGCTGCTTCTCGCTCATCTTGAAGTCCTTGAGCCACTTGGCGACCTGCGGGTTCTGGGCCGAGAAGCCCTTGCGCGCCAGCGTGTGCACGCCGTCGCCCTTGCCCCAGGCGCCCTTGGGGTCCTTGAGCTTCTTCAGGTCGAAGTCGCTGTACGCCCAGTGCGGCGACCAGAGCGTGGTGACGATCGGCTCCTTCTTGGCGTACGCGCGCTTCAGCTCGGCCAGCATCGCGGGCGTGGAGCCGTCGACGACCTTGTACTCCTTGTCCAGGCCGTAGGCCCCGAGCACCTTGTCCTTGAGCAGGCCCATCATCCCGGCGCTCGACTCGATGCCGACGATCTTGCCGTGGAACGTGCCGCTCCTGCCCTTGAGGTCCGCCAGCGAGTCGACGCCCTTCACGTACGAGGGCACGGACAGCTCCAGCGAGGTCGGGCCGAACCACGCGCCCAGGTCCTCCAGCTTGTCGCCGTACTTCTTCCAGTACGCGGCGTGCGTCGTCGGCAGCCAGGAGTCGGTCTGGAAGTCCACGCCGCCCTGCGCCAGCGAGGTGTAGAGCGGGCCCGCCTCCAGCTGCTTGGTCTGCGGCTCGAAGCCGCGCTGCTCCAGGATCTCCTTCCAGAGGAAGGTGGAGGCCACGCCCTCGTCCCAGGGGATGTACCCGATGTTGATCTTCGCGCCCCGGCCGACGTTCGCAGCGTCCGCGGTGGTTTCCTCGGACTTCGAGCCGCCGAAGACGCCCATGCCGCCCGCGACGAGGGCGAGGACGACCACGCCGACGACCGCGACCGCGGCCTGCGGCCGGTAGGTCCAGATGTTCAGGCCCCGCGCGGCACGCGCCTTGGCGGCGGCGCGCCGGCCCAGCGGGGAGACCTGGGTGCCCAGCGAGCCGGTCATCCGGTCCAGGTAGATCGCCAGGATGACGATGGCGACGCCGGCCTCGGAGCCGAGGCCCACGTTGAGCTGGCCGATGGCCTCGTTGACGTCGGCGCCCAGGCCCTCCGTGCCGACCATGCCCGCGATGGCGGCCATGGACAGGCCCAGCATGATGACCTGGTTGACACCGGCCATGATCGTGGGGAGGGCGAGGGGCAGCTGGACGCGCAGCAGGATGTTGCGCGGGGTGGTGCCGAACGCGTCGGCGGCCTCGACCAGTTCCTTGTCGACCTGGCGGATGCCCAGCTCCGTCATGCGCACGCCGGGGGCGAGCGCGAAGATCAGGGTGGCGACGATGCCGGCGGGGGCGCCCATCCCGAAGAAGAGGATGGCGGGGATGAGGTAGATCATCGCCGGCAGCGTCTGCATGAAGTCGAGCACCGGGCGGACGATGCCGCTGACCGTGTTCGACCGTGCCGCCCAGATGCCCACCGGCACGGAGACGACCAGCGCGATGACCGTCGAGACGAGCACCAGGGCCAGCGTCATCATCGCGTGGTCCCACAGCTCCAGCGAAACGATGAACGCGAAGCCCGCGAAGGTCAGCACACCGGCGACCACACCGCGCAGCCAGAACGCGATGACGGCGAAGATGCCCGCGAGCAGCAGCGGCTCGGGCGCCTGGAGCACGTCGGCTATGCCGTCGTAGGCGCCCTGGAAGACGGTCTTGAAGAAGTCGAACAGCCACGACATGTGGCTGAGCAGCCAGTCGACGGTGTCGTTGACCCACTCACCGAACGGAATCCTAGGCACCGCTGACCACCTTCTCGCTGTCCCGCGGTTCGTCCTCGGGGCTCATCGGCTCGCCCAGTACGGCCAGCAGCCGCTCCCGCGGCACGACGCCGACGAGCTCGCCGTCCGCGTCGGTCACGGCGACCGGCACCACGCTGGTGGAGCAGGGCGTGAACAGGTCGATGATCGGGGTGTCGGCGGTGACCGCGGCGGGCGCGTCGGCCCGTACGTAGCCGCTGTCCGGGTCCGCCATGATCGCGCCGGCGGTGAGCACCCGGGCGCGGTCGACGTCCTGCGTGAACGCGGCGACGTAGTCGTTGGCCGGGGTGACCAGGATGTCCTCGGCGGTGCCGATCTGGACGATGCGGCCGTCGCGCATGACGGCGATCTGGTCGCCCAGGCGCATGGCCTCGTTCAGGTCGTGGGTGATGAAGACGATCGTCTTCTTCAGCCGCTTCTGGAGTTCGAGGAGCTGGTCCTGCATGTCGCGCCGGATCAGCGGGTCGAGCGCGCTGAACGACTCGTCCATCAGGAGCAGGTCGGCGTCGGTGGCGAGCGCGCGGGCCAGGCCCACCCGCTGCTGCATGCCGCCGGACAGCTCGTCGGGCCAGGACTTCTCCCAGCCCTTGAGGCCGGCGAGCTCCAGCGCCTCCGTGGCGCGCTTCTCGCGCTCGGCGCGCGGCACGCCCTGGACCTCCAGGCCGTAGCCCGCGTTCTCCAGCACGCTGCGGTGCGGGAAGAGCGCGAAGTGCTGGAAGACCATGCTGATCTTCTTGGAGCGCACCTGGCGCATCTGGCGCGCGCTCAGCTCGGTGAGGTCCTGGCCGTCGAAGCGGACGTGACCGGCCGTCGGCTCCGACAACCCGTTGAGCATGCGCAGCAACGTGGACTTACCGGATCCGGAGAGACCCATGACGACGAAGATCTGGCCCGGTTCGACCTCGAAGGAGGCGTCGATCACGGCGGCGGTGGTGCCGTCGGCGCGCAGCTCCTCCCGGTCGGCTCCGTGGCGGAGTCGCTCCACCGCGTCAGCGGGTCGTCTGCCGAACACCTTGTACAAGTGCTCGGCCTGCAGCCTGGACACATACACCTCTCGGGTCGAACCAAGACGGCCCGCCTCCCCCGCCGGCGGGCCGTGGAGCACCGTGGCCTCTGCCCACTTGCCCGGTCAAAATGTTGAATCCTCGACGGGGTGCACTCCGGCGGCGCGCCTGCCCCGACTCATGAGAACCAAACACAGAAGTGACCCAGCTCACTCCACCGCCGGTCCGCATGTCGTCGCCCCAGGTCGGGGGAGGCTGTCGGTGCCGTGCGGCATGATGCGGACCGTGACTCAGCGAACACGACGGCTCATGCTCCTCGACACGGCCTCCCTCTACTTCCGGGCCTACTTCGGCGTCCCGGACTCCGTGAAGGCCCCGGACGGCACGCCGGTCAACGCCGTGCGCGGGCTGCTCGACTTCATCGCCCGCCTCGTCCAGGACCACCGGCCCGACGACCTGGTCGCGTGCATGGACGCGGACTGGCGCCCGCACTGGCGCGTCGAGCTCATCCCCTCCTACAAGGCGCACCGCGTCGCCGAGGAGAGCGCGCAGGGCCCGGACGCCGAGGAGGTCCCCGACACCCTCTCCCCGCAGGTGCCGGTGATCGAGGCGGTCCTGGACGCGCTGGGCATCGCCCGGGTGGGCGTGCCGGCGTACGAGGCCGACGACGTGATCGGCACCTTCGCGGCCCGCGCCACGGGACCGGTCGACATCGTCACCGGCGACCGCGACCTCTACCAGCTGGTGGACGACGCGCGCGGCATCCGCGTCCTGTACCCCCTCAAGGGCGTCGGCACCCTCCAGGTCACCGACGAGGCGTGGCTGCGCGGGAAGTACGGCGTGGACGGCCCGGGCTACGTCGATCTGGCGCTGCTGCGGGGCGATCCGAGCGACGGCCTGCCCGGGGTGCCCGGCATCGGCGAGAAGACGGCGGCCAAACTCCTGGACGCCTACGGCGACCTGGCCGGGATCATGGCCGCCGTGGACGACCCGCGCTCGAAGCTCACCCCCTCCCAGCGCAGGCGCCTGGACGAGTCCCGGCCGTACGTGGCCGTCGCGCCGAAGGTCGTCCGGGTCGCCGCCGACGTCCCGCTGCCCGAGGTCGACGTGGCACTCCCCCGCGCGCCCCGCGACGCGGCGGCCCTCGAAGAGCTGGCCGAGCGGTGGAACCTGGGCGGCTCGCTCCACCGCCTCCTCGCCACGCTCCAGCCCTGAAGTGCTAGCTTAGGTAAGCCTAAGTAGCTGAGGACCAGGGGAGGCCGCCGCCATGGCAGAACGTCCGGCACGCAAAGCGCCGAAGACCCACACGGGGCGGGTCGTGCGCACCGAGCGCCTGACCCCGCACATGCAGCGCGTGGTGCTCGGCGGCGAGGGCCTCGCCGAGTTCGCGGCGGGCGAGTGCACCGATCACTACGTCAAACTGCTCTTCGACGCCGAGGGCGTCACCTATCCGGAGCCCTTCGACATGCAGCGGATCCGCGAGGAGTTCCCCCGGGAGCAGTGGCCGGTCACCCGGACCTACACCGTGCGCTCGTGGGACCCCGGGGCGCGGGAGCTCGCCCTCGACTTCGTGATCCACGGCGACGAGGGCCTCGCGGGCCCCTGGGCGCGGGACGTCCGGCCCGGCGCCACGATCCGCATGCTCGGCCCCGGCGGCGGCTACGCCCCGGACGCGGGCGCCGACTGGCACCTGCTGGTCGGCGACGAGAGCGCCCTGCCCGCGATCGCCGCCGCGGCGGAGGCCCTCCCCGAAGGCGCCGTCGCCCGGATCTTCGTGGAGGTCGAGGGCCCCGAGGAGGAGCAGAAGATCGCCACGGACGCGGAGGTCGTCTGGCTGCACCGCGCCGGCCGCCCGGTGGGCCGGGCATTGATCGAGGCCGTGCGTTCCCTGGAGTGGCCCGCGGGCGACGTGCAGGCCTTCGTGCACGGCGAGGCGGGCTTCGTGAAGGAGCTGCGCCGCCTGCTGCGCGTCGAGCACGAGGTGCCGCGCGAGCGCCTGTCCGTCTCCGGCTACTGGCGCCTCGGTCACAACGAGGACGGCTGGCAGGCCTCCAAGCGGGAGTGGAACGCGCAGGTGGAGGCGGAGCAGGAAGCCGCCGCGTAGGCGCTGGGCCCGCAAGCACGCGTTGGCGGCCACCCTGGAAGCGGGGGGCCGCCTTCTGCCGTACGCGTCCCCGGTGGCACCCCGCCCCCGTCATGCCACTTCGGCGTCGCCCGCGATCCGCGCGTGCAGATGCATGTCGTGCCAGCCGTCCGCGTGCAGCAGCGCGCTGCGCTTGGTGCCCTCCGCGGGGAAGCCGGCCTTCAGGGCGACCCGGCACGACGCCTCGTTGGCCGTCGCGTGCGTCAGTTCGAGGCGGTGCAGGCCCACCTCGTCGAACGCCCACCGCGTGAGGCGGTCGACCGCGCGCGGCGCGATGCCCCGGCCGCGCGCCGACGGCATCGTCCAGTAGGCGATCTCGGCCTGTCCGTCCCCCAGGCGGATCTGCCGCAGGGCGACCCGGCCCAGGACCTCGTCCGTCACGGCGTCGGCGATCGCCCAGTACGCGTCGTCCTCACCGGCCCACGCCGCGCGCCAGTCCGCGATCCAGCCGAGCACCTCGCTCGCGGAGTCGGCCACGCGGGCGTGCCACCGCTGGAGCAGGGGGTCCTGGAACGCCTCGTACACGGCGGGAGCGTCGGCGTCCGTCCAGGGCCTGAGGACCAGGGCGCCGGGGACGGGAAGCGCGGGCTGCGCCCGGCGGGCGAGCGTGCCGGGCGCGACCACGTCGGAGATCGTGAAGGGCATGGCCCCATCGTGGCAGCGCGGCCCGCGCGACGGCACCGGTTTTCCGCCCCCGCACCGACGCATGCCCTGACCTGCGCCGCCCCGTACGCTGGCCCCCTGATGAGACGCAAGACCCGCATTCCGCCCGCCCCGCTCCCCCAGCGCGAGGGCGTCGACCCCGTGCGGGTCAGACTGCCGGCCGACGGGGCGTGGCCGACCGTGCGCGACCACCTCGTGGAGCGGCTCTCGGCCGGGCCCGGGGTCATCGACGCGATGCTCCGGGACGGCCGGATCGTGGGCGCGGACGGTGTTCCGGTGGCGCCCGACGCGCCCTACGCGCCGGGCGCCTTCGTCTGGTTCCACCGGGACCTGCCCCCGGAGGTCCCGGTGCCGTTCGCCCTCGACGTCGTCCACCGGGACGAGCACATCGTGGTCGTGGACAAGCCGCACTTCCTCGCCACGATGCCGCGCGGCGGCCACGTCACCCAGACGGCGCTCGCCCGGCTCCGCACGGACCTGGGCATCCCGGCGCTGAGCGCCGCGCACCGTCTGGACCGGCTGACCGCCGGGCTGCTGCTGTTCACCGTGCGGCCGGACGAACGCGGCGCCTACCAGACGCTGTTCCGCGACCGCCGCGTCCACAAGGAGTACGAGGCGATCGCGCCCCACGACCCCGAGGTGCCGCTCCCGCGCACCGTGCGCAGCCACATCGTGAAGGAACGCGGCGTCCTCGCGGCGTACGAGGTCGAGGGCGCCGAACCGAACAGCGAGAGCCGCGTCGAACTGGTCGAGGTCCGCGGCGGCCTCGGCCGCTACCGGCTGACCCCGCACACCGGCCGCACCCATCAACTGCGCGTCCACATGAACGCGTTGGGGCTGCCGATCCTCGGCGACCCGCTCTACCCGGTGGTGACCGGACCCGTGGCGCCGGACGACTTCCGGCGGCCCCTGCAACTCCTGGCGCGCGTCCTGGAGTTCACGGATCCGGTCACGGGCCACCCGCACCGCTTCGTCAGCGGGCGCACCTTGGCGGCCTGGTCGGTCTGAACCGCACCGGTCACTTGCTCGGGCAGGTCTCCTGGGTCACCTTGCCGCCCGACTTGTCGGCGGTGGCCGGGTCCATCGACAGGCACATGCCCGTCCAGTTGTTGACGAACTTGTAGGCCTGCTCTTCACCGTTCGAGGTGGTGACCTTGACCGGGACGATGTTCCACATCTGGCTGCCGGAGAACCAGCGGGTCTCGCAGTCCCACCAGAACATCTGGGTGCCGGAGCCGGGCGGGGTGCCGTTGTTGTAGGGCACGGTCAGGCACTTGCCGTTGCTCGCCTTGATCCAGAAGTGGCCCTTGTCGTCGAACGAGGAGGGCTTCTCGGCTCCCCACTGGTGGCTGCTGGGCGGGCTCGACTGGCACTCGCGCTGGGTGACCTCACCGCCGGACTTGGAGTCGTCGAATTCGGGCCCCCGCACCATGCAGCGGCCGTACAGCGTGTTCACGTAGGTCTTGTCGCCCTTGACCTGCCAGAGCATCCGGTTGCCGCTGCTGCGGGCATCGTCCTTGTTGTGGTCGATGATCGCGTTGACCAGGCCCCAGCCCGGGAAGTCCATCATGACGATGCCGACGCGGCCCCGCGTCTTGTTGAGGTGCTTCATCAGGTGGTAGTTCACCCCCGGGACCTCGGTGCTGTCGCCGTTCTGGACCTTCGTGTACCCGCCGGCGTAGTGACGCGGCGACCCCCCGCCGGGGGCCCTGCTCGCGGACGCGTACGTCACGTACATGTTGGACGCGGCGGACATGGCCTCGTCGACGTTCTTCTTGACGTAGTTCCACTTCTCCGTGATGTCCGAAGCGTTGTAGTGGTCCTCGTTGCGGTCGTTGAAGCCCGCGAGCCCGTACTTCGAGTCCTCGACGCTGTCGAAGCTGCCCAGGACCAGCTTGCCGCGGACCTCCCCGAGCTTGGGGATCGTCGCCGGGCCGGTGCCCGTGATCGACGGCGCCCAGAACAGCTTGGAGTACTCGTCCTTCTTCGCGTAGAAGCCGAAGATGTCCTTGACGTTCTTCGCGGTCATCGTGTCCGGGTCGTGCTTGCACTCGAACGGCGTGGCACCCGAGTAGGGGCACTCGGACTTCAGCCGCATCACGACCGTCTCGGTCGGATGCGCCTTGAGGAAGGACTTCGTCTTCTTCAGGACGTCGTCGAAGTTGGCGTTCTGGTAGAAGGCGGCGTGGTGGATCGCGAAGTCCTGGCCGTCGTTGACGACGCGGACCCGGATGTCGATGGCACGGATACCGCGCTCGTACTGCGCCGTCAGCGTATTCGCGCTGTCGCCGTAGTCCTCCTGCGTCTGCACGGCCGCCCCGCCGTGGAGGGAGAGCGTGTCATGGGTACCGGGGATGGACATCGCCGACAGCCTGGTCTCGCTGGCGACGCCCGACATCCACTCGTCCCGGTCCGGCTGCCCGAGGTTGTCGAAGGCGTCCCTGTTGGTCGACCCGGCCGCCCCTGCGGCCGTGGGCGTCAGCAGTGCCGCGCCCAGCGCGACACTGACCGTCATCAAAGCTGCCAGCGTGCGGGACCGTCTGCGCGATCCCGCGCCGGTGGCGCGGGGGGTGGGGCTGGGCATGGGACTCCTGTCCAAGCGGGGCAATAGGTGCCCAGCTTCCACCCTGCCGCTCACGCTTCTCTCACGTTTCCCTTACGCCCGCCTCAGAGGTGTGCCCGCGTTGACACCGCTGCCGCACCAGGGCGGATCAGTAGCCGCGCCACCAGCTGAGGAAGCGCCGCCAGGCACCCTGGGCCGGCACGGGCTCAAGCGCGGTCTCGGTCGTGGTCGCGGAGGGTGTCGCCGCGGGCCGCGGGGCCTGCGCGGCGGGCTGCGGCGCGGGCGGTGGCGGGGTGGAGACCTGCCAGTCCGTGCGCGGCCTCGGCAGCTGCGCCGAGGGCCGGGCCATGACGTCCTGCGGCGGGCGCGGCGCGAATCGCACCGGCAGCTCCACCAGGTGCCGCGACAGGATGGACGAGGTCCACCGCAGGTCCCGCTCGTCGATGTCCAGTTCGACGTCCGGCAGGCGCATCAGGAGCGCGTCGACGCCGGTGTCGGCGATGGCGCGCCCGATGTCCTGCCCGGGGCACTCGTGGGGCCCGCCGCTGAACGCGAGGTGCGAGCGGTTGCCCCGCATGTTCGCGGCCAGGTCGGGGCGGACGACGGGATCGACGTTGCCCGGCGCGATGCCCATGATCAACCCGTCGCCCGCCCGGATGTGCCGGCCGCCCAGCTCGGTGTCCTGCTTGGCGAAGTAGCCGACCATCGCGCTGAAGGGCGGTTCGTCCCACAGGGACTGCTCGACCGCCTCGGGGACCGTCATCTGGCCGCCACTGAGCTGGGCGCGGAAGCGGGGGTCGGTCAGGACCATCCGCAGGACGTTGGCGATGAGGTTGGCGGTGGCCTCGTAGGCCGCGATGAGCACCAGGCGCAGATGGGCGCCGACCTCGTCGTCGGTGAGCTGCGCCGGGTGCGCGATGAGGCTGCTGGTGAAGTCCTCGTCGGGTTGGGCGCGGCGCCGCGCCACGAGGCCCATCAGGACCTCCATGATGTACGCGTTGCTGGCGATGGCGGTCTCGGTGCCCTTGATCATGTCGCGGGCCGACTGCACGATCCGCTCGTTGTACTCCTCGGGCATGCCGAGGACGTGGCACATCACCATCATCGGCAGATGCTCGGCGAACCGGCTGACCAGGTCGGCCTCGCCGTCCTCGCAGAAGTCGTTGATCAGGTGGTTCGTGTAGCGGTTGATGTGGCGCCGGATGCCGCGGTGGTCGATGCCGGACATGGCGCCGGTGACCGCCCCGCGCAGCCGCTGGTGCTCGTCGCCCTCGGCGAAGCTGCACATGGGCTGCCAGGTGAAGACGGGCGCGAGCGGGTGGTCGGGCCCGGCGCTGCCGTCCTGCACGGCGCGCCACAGGCGCGAGTCCCGGGAGTAGTGCGAGGGCGTGCGGACCATGTGGAGGTTCTCGCTGTGCCCGAGCACGGCCCAGATCGGCACGTCGTTGTGGATCAGTACGGGTGCCACCGCGCCGTACTCGGCGCGCAGCTTCTCGTACAGGCCCGCGAGGTCGGTGTCCGCCTCGGGCCCGTACAGGCGGCGCAGGCCGCCGGGGCCGAGGCCGTGGGCGGGACAGCCGGGGGGCGCGGCGAGGTGGTCGGCGCCGGGCCAGGAGGGGGAAGGGGTCGTCACGGTCGTCGCTCCGGGTTCGCGGAAGGGGTTCCGGGGGTGCAGAGGTCGGTGGGTGTCAGACGCGGGTCACCGTCAGGGAGTGCAGGTAGCGCATCAGGGTCATCAGGACGTCCCGGCTGGACTCCCTGCGCCGGGCGTCGCAGGGCATGATCGGCACCGCGGGCTCCAGGTCCAGGGCCCTGCGCAGGGTCTCGATCGGGTGCTGCGGGGCGTCCGGGAAGTCGTTGACGGCGACGACGAACGGCACGCCGCGCTCCTCCAGGCGGCCGATCACGTCGAAGCTGACCTCCAGGCGGCGGGTGTCGATGAGCACGACCGCGCCGAGCGCGCCCTCGAACAGGCCGTTCCACAGGAACCAGAAGCGCTCCTGGCCGGGGGTGCCGAAGAGGTAGAGGACCAGTTCGTCGGAGATGCTGATGCGGCCGAAGTCCATGGCCACGGTGGTGGCCGTCTTGGACTCGGAGCCATAGTTGTCGTCGACGCCGATGCCCGCCTGGGTCATGGTCTCCTCGGTCGTCAGCGGGCGGATCTCGCTGACCGAACCGACCATCGTCGTCTTGCCGACCCCGAACCCGCCGACGATCACGACCTTCACGGCGGCCGTGGCCGTGTGCGGCAGGACGTCCTCGCTGCGGGGGCCGGTGATCGTGTCAGAGCTTTTGAAGTCCATGCATCACCGCTTCGAGGAGGGAACGGTCGGGGATCGCGGAGCGGACGATGGGGGCGCGCGCCTGTACGAGACCGGTGGCGAGTAACTCCGTCAGGACGACGGTCACCACGCTGAACGGCAGCGCCAGATAGGCGGACAGCTCGGCGACGGAGATCGGTGTGGTGCACAGCCGCAGCACCGCGGAGTGCTCCGGCTGGGCCAGTGGGGACGCCTCGCCCTGGGCCACGATGAGGGTGACGAGGTCGAGCGGCGCCCGCTCGGAGTCCTCGCCCGTCAGGATGTACAGCCGCTCGGGGTTCTGGGGGTCGCGGCGTTCACGCTGCGCAGGGGCGTCCGGGTCGGGGGCGTCCCGGGCGGAGGGGACGTCCCCGTTCGAAGGGCCGTGCGAAGGGCCGTGCCGAGGAGTCATACGGCCTGCCCGTCACGCCGTGGCGGGCTCGTCAGATGCGCTCCGATGCGTACGACGAGGTCGCGCATCCGGGTGGCGACGAGGCCCGCGTCGACGGTCTCGTCGGCGAGCACCGCGAGATAGGCGCCGGTGCCGGCGGCCATCAGGTAGAAGTAGCCGCCGTCGATCTCGATGATGACCATCTTCATGCCGCCGTCGCTGCGGGGGATCTCCGTGGCCACGGCGGCGGCCAGGCTCTGCAGTCCGGCGCAGGCGGCGGCGATGCGGTCGGCGGCGTCCGGGTCGCCGCCGTAGCGGGCGATGCGCAGGCCGTCGGCGGAGAGCACCACGATCTGCCGCGTCTGCGGCACCCCGTCGGCGAGCTCCTTCAGCATCCAGTCGAAATTGGCGCGCTGTTGGATCACTGCCACTCCCCCTCGTCGGCGTTGCCGTGGTTGTTCCGGTCGGTTCCCTGCGGAGGGGTGCTGCCCTGCGGGGCCGAGGGGTCGGGGCCGGCCTGGCCGTCGCCCTTGACGCCCTTCATGAACGCCTCGACCCACAGGCCCGGTTCGGCCCCTTCCTTCCTGGGCGGAGGCGGTGCGGTCGTCGCGGCGTGGGCTTCGGCGGCCCGCTGGGCCTCGGCCTCCATGGCGTAGCGCTCCTTGAGCGACATCGTCACGCGGCTGCGGCGCTGCGGCAGGCCGTTCTCGGTCCACTCGGTGACCTCGGGCACGTCGTCTTCCCGCACGGTCGCGGTCGCGGTGAGCGGGGAGCGCAGCGGCGGGCCGGCGGTGACGACGCGCGGCTTCTTGCGGCGGATGTTGCGCGCGGGCTCCTCGATGAGGTTTCCGACGCTGTCCACGCGGGGCACGGCGGAGGCGCCGATGCCGTGGGCGAGGCCGGGGGCGGGCTCGGTGGTCATCATGTCGCGCGGCACGATGAGCACCGCGCGGACGCCGCCGTACGCGGACTGCCGCAGGGAGATCTGCATGCGGTACATCTGCGAGAGGCGGCCGACGACCGCCATGCCCAGGCGGGGCGTCTCGCCGAGGTCGTTGAGGTCGATGCCGGCCTGTGCCTGCGCCAGCATGCGCTCGGCGCGGGTGCGGGCCTCCTCGCTGAGGCTGACGCCGCCGTCCTCGATCTCGACGGCGATACCGGTCTGCACCTCGACGGCGGTGACGTGGACCTTCGTGTGCGGGGGCGAGTAGCGGGTGGCGTTGTCGAGGAGTTCGGCGCAGGCGTGGATGAGCGGCTCGACACTGGTGCCCTTGATCGCGACGTCGGCGATCGAGTGCAGTTCCACGCGCGGGTAGTCGAGGATCCGGGACATCGCGCCGCGCAGCACGCTGAACAGCGGTACGGGGTTGGGCCACTGGCGGCCGGGGCGGCCGCCGCCGAGCACGGCGATGGAGTCGGCGAGGCGGCCGATCAGCGCGGTGCCGTGGTCGATGCGCAGCAGGTCGTCGAAGACCTCGGGGTTGCGGCCGTGGAACTCCTCCATCTCGCGCAGTTCGGCGGCCTGCTGGTGGACGATCGACTGGACGCGCCGGGCGATGTTCACGAAGGCGCGCTGGGCGGACTCGCGCAGCGCTCCCTCGTGGTCCAGGATCTCCAGGACCGAGCGGAGCAACTGGCGCTGGGCGTCGGGCAGGTCGCGGTAGGCCTCGTCCTTGTCGACGACGTTGCGCACCACGTCGACGGGGGTCTCGCCCTGCCTGAGGCGCCAGAGCGCCTCGGGCAGGATCTCCTGCCCGAGGCGGACCGTCTCGTCGTCGTGGGAGGCGATGCGCCCTTCGAGGTGGGCGATCCGCTGTGCGTACTGTGCGCGCTGCCCCTTGATGGTGCGGCCGCGCCGCACGGCTTCGACGCCGACCACGATGACCATGAGGGTCGCGACGGCGCCGCACCAGCCGACGGCGGGCCGGGCCGGCTCCGTCACCGTGGCGACGGCGGCTCCGGTCGCCGCGGCCATGAGCATGGCGGGCAGCAACAGCACGCGCGCGTAGGGGACTTCTCGGCCACCGGGAGGCGATTGAACACTCACCATGTATGCCCTCTGAACAGTCGTCTTGGGGAAGGGGGTGGGGAGGTACGGGAGAGCTGGTCGGACGGGAGCGCGAAAGCGAACAATCACAAGATTGGGGAACAAGCATGCGAACTCGTCGCAACTCGTTCCAACTCGCCGCGCTCCGGGCGAGCTTAGTCCGCCGAAATCATCGCCGAGTCATATTCGGCAACCCTCTGCACAGCCCCCGCCGCCGGGCATACACTCGCCCCATTTACACGCGTGGCGATCACCCGAACACATGGAGTGACACCCCCGAACGCGCAAAAGGCGGCGCGCCCAGGAGCAGGACGCGCCGCCTCTTCCTTGCCGTGTCAGCCCACGGAGCTGTACGCCACCACGCCGCGGAGCAGCTGGTCGACCGCCTTGCGGGCGTTCTTGGCGACCGTGCTGCCGCCCTCCCGGGGAGCCGCCGCCGAGATCTGGCCCAGGACGTCGATGACCTGCTTGCACCAGCGCACGAAGTCGCCGGCCGGCATCTCGGCCTCGCGGAGCACCTCGTCCAGGCCCTTGCCGCTCGCCCACATGTACGCCGCCCACGCGAAGCCCAGGTCCGGTTCGCGCTGGCCGACGCCCTCGGCCTGGCGGATCCTGAAGTCCTCCTCCAAGGCGTCGAGCCGGCCCCAGATCCGCACCATCTCGCCGAGCGCCGCCTTCGCGGCCCCGGACGGCAGCTTCGGCGCGAGCGCGTCGTCGCCGACCCGGGACTCGTAGACCAACGCCGAGACGCACGCGGCCAGTTCGCCGGGGCCGAGCCCCTCCCAGACGCCCGCGCGCAGGCACTCGCTGGCCAGCAGGTCCAGCTCGCCGTAGAGCCGGGCGAGCCGCTTGCCGTGTTCGGTGACCTCGTCGCCCCGCAGGTAGTCCAGCTCGGTCAGGAGCGCCACGATGCGGTCGAAGGTGCGGGCGATGGTGTTCGTCCGCCCCTCGATGCGGCGCTCCAGCTGCGAGGTGTCCCGCTTGAGCCGGTGGTAGCGCTCGGCCCAGCGCGCGTGGTCCTCGCGCTCGTCGCAGCCGTGGCAGGGGTGGGCGCGCAGCTCGGTGCGCAGCCGGGCGATCTCCTGGTCGTCGGCGGCCGCCGCGCGCCCCTTGCGGTGCCGGTCGGGCACGATGTGCCCGGCCTTGGTGCGCAGCGCGGACGCCAGGTCGCGGCGGGACTGCGGCGAGCGGGCGTTGAAGGACTTCGGGACGCGCATCCGCTCCAGGGCCTCGACCGGCACCGGGAAGTCCATCGACGCGAGCCGCTTGACCTGGCGCTCGGCGGTGAGCACCAGCGGCCGCGGGCCGTCGACGTGGTCGAACCCGCGGTGGCCGTTGGCCCGGCCGGCGGGCAGCCCGGGGTCGAGGACGAGGGCGAGCCCCGCGTACTTCCCCGTGGGCACGTGGATGACGTCCCCCGGCTTGAGCTTCTCCAGGGAGGCCGCGGCGGCGGCCCTGCGCTGGGCCGCGCCCTGCTTGGCCAGCTCGGTCTCGCGGTCCGTCAGCTGACGCCGCAGGCGCGCGTACTCCTCGAAGTCGCCGAGGTGGCAGGTCATGGAGGCCTGGTAGCCCGCCAGGCCCTCCTCGTTCTTCTGCACCTGCCGGGAGATCCCGACGACCGACTTGTCGGCCTGGAACTGCGCGAAGGACGTCTCCAGGAGCTCGCGCGAGCGGTGCCGCCCGAACTGCTCCACGAGGTTCACCGCCATGTTGTACGACGGCTTGAAGCTGGAGCGCAGCGGATAGGTGCGGGTGCCCGCGAGACCCGCCAGGTGTTCGGGGCTCATGGCGCGCTGCCACAGGACCACCGCGTGGCCCTCGACGTCGATGCCGCGCCGCCCGGCCCTGCCGGTCAGCTGGGTGTACTCGCCGGGGGTGATGTCGGCGTGCTGCTCGCCGTTCCACTTGACGAGCTTTTCCAGGACCACGCTGCGCGCGGGCATGTTGATGCCGAGCGCGAGGGTCTCGGTGGCGAACACGGCCTTGACCAGGCCCCGGACGAACAGCTCCTCGACGACTTCCTTGAAGGTGGGCAGCATGCCCGCGTGGTGCGCCGCGATGCCGCGCTCCAGCCCCTCCAGCCACTCGTAGTAGCCAAGGACGTGGAGGTCCTCGTCCGGGATGGAGGACGTGCGCTCCTCCACGATCTCGCGGACCTTCGCCCGCGCCTCGTCGTCGTTCAGCCGAAGGCCGGCGTACAGGCACTGCTGCACGGCCGACTCGCAGCCCGCGCGGCTGAAGATGAACGTGATCGCGGGCAGCAGGCCCTCGGCGTCGAGCCGCTCGATGACCTCGGGGCGCCCCGGGGTCCAGATCCGCGACCGCTGCCGACGCTCGCGCTCGCGGTCGGCCTCGCGGACCATCTTGCCCTTGCGGCGCTCGCGCGGGTTGTACGAGCGGCTGGCCTCCATGCGCGCCATGCGGGTGAGGTCGGGGTTGACCGCCTTCTTGTGGCCCTCGCCCTCCTCGAAGAGGTCGTACATCCGGCGCCCGGCGAGCACGTGCTGGAAGAGCGGCACGGGCCGGTGCTCGGAGACGATCACCTCGGTGTCGCCGCGCACGGTGTCGAGCCAGTCGCCGAACTCCTCGGCGTTCGACACGGTGGCCGAAAGGGAGACGAGCGTGACCGACTCCTGGAGGTGGATGATCACTTCCTCCCAGACGGCGCCGCGGAAGCGGTCGGAGAGGTAGTGCACCTCGTCCATGACCACATAGCCGAGGTTCACCAGCGCCTGCGAGCCCGCGTACAGCATGTTGCGCAGGACCTCGGTGGTCATCACGACCACCGGGGCGTCGGAGTTGACGCTGTTGTCGCCGGTGAGGAGGCCGACCTTGTCGGCGCCGTAGCGTCTGGCGAGGTCGGCGTACTTCTGGTTCGAGAGCGCCTTGATGGGCGTGGTGTAGAAGCACTTCTTGCCCTGGAGGAGCGCGAGGTGCACGGCGAACTCGCCGACGATCGTCTTGCCCGAGCCCGTGGGGGCGGCCACGAGCACGCCCTTGCCCGCCTCCAGCGCCTGGCAGGCCTCGATCTGGAAGGGGTCGAGGCCGAATTCGTACATCTCGCGGAAGGACGCGAGTGCGGTGGCCTGCTCGACAGCGCGCTTGCGCGCCGCCGCGTACCGCTCGGCCGGTGAGAGGTCCTCTGTCATCGTGCTTTCGAGACTACCGGGCACCACTGACAACGGACGATCATTAATCGGGAGGTGCCAGGACCCGCACGGCCCCCGGCACGCACTCGGCCCGCAGCGGCAGCGCCCCCAGCGGCTCCCCGTCCGCGTACCCGGTGACCCCGGGCGCCGCCAGCTCCACCGCGGCGGCCCGGTGCACGGTGACCCGGGGATGCCCGAGGTGCGTGCCCCGGTAGACCCGCGGGAACACCGTGAGCAGCGTCGTACGGCTGCACGCCCCCACCACGCTCACGTCGAAGAGGCCGTCGCCCATGTCGGCCCCGGCGCAGATCCGCATGCCACCGCCGTACGACGGTCCGTTGCCGACGGCGACCAGCGTGGCCTCGACCTCGTGGACGGCACCGCCGTCCAGGTTGATCCGGTACGGGACGGGCCTGAAGGCCGCCAGCTCGGCGACCATCGCGAGGTCGTACTTGAAGCGCCCCGTGGGCCACCGCAGCCGGTTGCCCCGGTCGTTGACCCGCGAGTCGAAGCCGGAGGCGAGCACGGTCGCGAACCAGGTCCCGCCGACCCGCCCCAGGTCGATGTCGCGGGTGCGCGCCCCTTTGAGCGCCTCGGCCACACCCTCCCCGGCCGCCGCGGCGTCCCGCACCGGCAGCCCGAGGGCCCGCGCGAAGTCGTTGCCGGTGCCCACCGCGATCACCCCGAGCGGGGTCCGCGTCCCGGCGACGGCCTGGAGCGCGAGGCTCGCCGTGCCGTCGCCGCCGACGGCTATCAGCGCCCCGGTGCCGCCCGCGACGGCCTCGCGCGCCCGCCGCAGGGCGTCGGGGGCGTCCGCGCCGATGACGGTGCCCACGCGGAAGCCGCGGGCCCGCAACGCCGAAGCGGCCGGCCGCGCCGCCCTGGCGCCCCGGCCGCGTCCCGCGGTGGGATTGACGAAGAGGGTGATCTCGCTGGTCACGGCCGGACCCTACAAGGTCAGGTCACGTCGTCGTAACCGTTCACCCGGTGATCGGCCCGTGCCGTGGCCGCCTGCTCGGGGAGCGCCCTGGGCGGGGCGACGGGCTCGATGCCGCCGATGGCCTCGGGGGTGAGGTCGATCGCGGACGCCTCGTCGTCGTCGAGTTCGGCGTCGGGGTCCTTGCGACGGCGGCGCCTGTCGTTCAGGAGGGAGATGCCCACCGCCATGAAGTACAGGACGACGATCGGTCCGGCGAGCGCGATCATGCCGACGGGGTCGGTGGTCGGGGTCGCCACGGCGCCGAAGATGAAGACGCCCATGACCACGCCGCGCCACCAGGTCGCCATGCGGCGGCCGGTCACCATGCCGGTCATGTTGAGCATCACCAGGAGCAGGGGTAGCTCGAACGAAATGCCGAAGACGAGGACCATCCTGACGGTGAAGTCGAGGATCGTGTCCATCGGGAGGAGGTTCTCGGCGCCGTCGGGCGTGATGCCGAGCAGGACGCGCATGCTGACCGGGAGGATCGTGTAGGCCAGCCAGGCGCCTCCGAAGAAGAGCGGCACGGCGGCGGCGACGAACCAGTAGGTGTACTTCCGCTCGTGCTTGTGCAGACCGGGGGCGACGAACGCCCACAGCTGGTAGAGCCAGACCGGACTGGAGACGATGATGCCGACCATGAGGCTGACCTTCACCGTGGTGGTGAAGGGCGACAGCAGGTCGTTGAACGTCACCTTCGCGCAGTGGCCGCCGGTCTGCTTCATGCCGGGCTCGCAGCGCGGCACGGGATCAGCCAGGAACTCCATCAGCTCCTGGCTGTAGAACGCGGCCACGATCGACACGACCGTGATCGCGAGAAGCCCTTTGGCGAGCCGGTTGCGGAGCTCGCGCAAATGCTCCGCGAGGGGCATCCGCCCCTCGGGGTCCTTCTCCTTCTTGCGGGCAGACTTGAGCAACCCACGTCCTCATCTCGTGCGGCAGGCCGGCCGTCGCCGGCCCTGGATCAGCGCTTCGTCGTGTCGGTCGGCTCGGTGACCGGGCGCGAGCTGGTCACATCGCCGGGGGCCGCCTGGATGGTGCGCTGCTGGACGGCGGGGTCGCTCGGCGGGTCGGCCGGGACGGCGTCGTCCGCCTTGCTCTCGGACTTCATGGCCTTGGCCTCACTCTTGAGGATGCGGGCCGACTTGCCGAGGGAGCGCGCCATGTCGGGCAGCTTCTTCGCTCCGAACAGCAGGATGACGATGACGAGAATGAGGACGATCTCGGTGGGGCCGAGCCTACCCATAGCTTTTTACCTTCTTCACCGAGGCGACAGGAGTCTGGTTGCCAGGCAGACCGGACATACATCCGATCTCCGCTGTCAGCGATCGTAACCCCCCGGGGTAAACGCTCGGCAATCCCCGCGCGTCCTCCGGGTGCGGCCCCCGCCTCGATCCGGGCCGCGTTCGCAGCGTACCCGCCCCTCTCGGGCACTCGACAGGTCGCGGAGCTAAGGAGCCTCTCGCCCCGCGCGGGCCACCTGGGCCGCGGCCTTCTCCAGATCCTCGGCCGCCCGGTTGATCCTCCGAGTGGTCTCGGACACCTGCAGGCCGAGGCGCTGCGCCTCCACGAAGACCTTGATCGCCATCACGCCGAGGACGGCGAGGCCCAAGAAGCCCGCCGCGATCGCGAGCATCGCCCAGAACATGCGCCGAGCCTAGACGGTGGAGTGCAGACGCAGGGTCCGCACCCCGCCGCCGGTGAGGAGTTCGACGATGCGCTCGCCCGCGGGCTTGCGCACCGCCGCCCCGCACTCGGGGCAGGTGAAGGAGTAGAAGGTGGTGCGGGGGCTCGCGCCCATCACCAGGCGCAGCGCGCCCGCGGAGAGTTCGAAGCGGGCGCGGCAGTCGGTGCAGGCGGCGGTGAACAGGACGGGGCCCCGCCTCGGCTGCGCCGGCACTCCCGACAGCCCGGACCTGGTCGGTGTGCTCAACGCCCTTGCTCCTGCCGTTCGTGGGGCCGGCCGTACGGCCCCGGGGCCGATCCGTCACCCGGCTCGCCGCATGACTCGTACGGCTGATCACTCTCCCGGCCGTAGGCGGCGAGCGCCTCGCGGGCCGCCTGGCGCGCGCTGTCCGCCAGCTGGACGGGGGTGACGATCCGGCCGTCCCTGCCGAGCCGCAGCGCGAGGCGGCGCAGCGAGGCGGGTTCGGGGGTGCGCAGCGTGATCCGCAGACCGCCGTCGGGCAGTTCCTCCGCGCTGTCGTGGGGGTAGTACTCGGCGACCCAGCGGCCGCCGGGACCGACCTCGACGACGACCTCCGGGTCCTCGGCGGCGGGCTGCACCAGGCCTTCGGAGAGGTCGCGCAGCTCGACCTCGGGCGGCGCGGACGGCTCGTCGAGGATCTTGATCTCGGCGACGCGGTCCAGGCGGAAGGTGCGGCGCGCCTCGGAGCGGCGGCACCACGCCTCCACGTAGGTGTGTCCGACGCTGACCAGGCGGATCGGGTCGATCTCGCGCTCGGTGAGCTCGTCGCGCGCGGGCGAGTAGTAGCGGATCCAGAGTCTGCGGCGCTCGGAGATGGCGCGGTCGACGTCGGCGAAGACGCCGCCCTCGGACTCGAAGGTCACCGAGAGCCGGGCGCTGGCGCCCGCCGCCTCGCCGGCCGCCGTCTCCAGCTTGGCGGTGGCGCGCAGCAGGGCGAGCCGGTCGCTCTCCCGCAGGCCGGGCAGGGTGGCCACCGCGCGGGCGGCCACGAGCAGCGCGGTCGCCTCGTCGGCGGCGAGCCGCAGCGGGGCCGCCACGTCGTCGGGGTTGTGCCACCAGATGCGGTCGCCGTCGGTGTCGATGTCGAGCAGGTCGCCGCCGCGGAAGCTGGTCCCGCACATCGGCAGCACGTCGAGGTCGGAGATCAGCTCGTCCGGGGTGATGCCGAAGGCGCGGGCGACGTCGCCGACGTGGGCGCCGGGGCGCTCGCGCAGATAGGTCACCAGCGACAGCATGCGCCGCGTCTGGTCGATGGCGTTCGAGGCCATTGCTCTTCGCTCCCCCTCAGCCCTTGGCCACGGCGCGCAGCCGGTCCACGACGTCGGCCCGCAGTTCGGCGGGCTCCAGGACCACCACGTCGGGCCCGAACTCCACCAGCCAGGCGTCCAGCCCATGTCCGTAGGGAATCTCCAACTCGTCCCAGCCGTCGCCCAGTTCCCGCACCGAGCCGGCCTTGGCGCGCAGCGGGTAGCCGGCGCCCGTGCGCAGCCGGATCCGGGCCGTGCGGTCGGCGCTCTCCCCCGCCCAGCCCGCGACCGTCTCGCGGACCGTGACGACGTCCGGTACGTCGGCGGTGTACTTCCCGGCGCGGGCGCGGACCTTGCCGGTGATGCGGGAGAGGCGGAAGACGCGCTCGGCCCTGCGGTCGCGGTCCCAGCCGGCGAGGTACCAGTGGCCGCGCCAGCATTCGAGCGCCCACGGCTCGACGTGCCGCTGCTCGGGGCGCGCGGCGGTGGCCTTGCGGTAGTCGAAGACGACGGGGCGGCGGTCGCGGCAGGCCAGCATCAAGGGCTCGAAGGCCGCTTCGTGCGCGGGGATGCGGGGCTCGAGGGCGCTGTGCGTGCCGTAGGGGTCGGCGTCCTCGGGCAGGCCCGCGGCGCGCAGCTTCTGCAGGGCGCCGCTGGCGGCTCCGGCCAGGCGCGCCTGCTGCCAGACCTTGGCGGCGAGGCCGAGGGCGGCGGCCTCCTCGGCGTCGATGGTGATGGGCGGCAGGCGGTTGCTGTCGCGGCGGGCGAGGTAGCCGACCTCGCCCTCGACGTTCTCCACGGTCTCGATGACCAGGCCCAGCTCACGCAGGTCGTCCTTGTCGCGTTCGAACATCCGGTTGAAGGAGTCGTCCGACCCCGCTTCCAGATAGGCCTCGATGGACTCCCGCAGCTCCCGCTTGCTGAGCGGCCGCCGGGTCCCGAGCAGGCACAGCGCAAGGTTCATGAGCCGCTCGGCCTTGGCAATGGCCATCGACGCCCTTTCTCGGCTGTTCAGATTGTGCTTCCGACCGATGACCGTACCGCCCCGGGGTGTCCGGGCAAAAGCCGAGGGCCCATGCCCGGTCAGGCATGGACCCCCGACGAAAGGATCAGGTCAAGGACGTGATCAGACGGCGACCAGGTCGCAGACAAAGATCAGCGTCTCGCCCGGGGCGATGCGGCCGCCGCCGGCGCCGCGGTCGCCGTACGCGAGGTTCGCGGGGATGATCAGCTCGCGCCGGCCACCCACCTTCATGCCCTGCACGCCCTGGTCCCAGCCGGAGATGACCTGGCCGGCGCCCAGCTGGAACTCCAGCGGGTTGCCGCGGTTCCAGCTGGCGTCGAACTCCTCGCCCGTGCTGAAGGCGACGCCAACGTAGTGGACCTTGACGAAGTCGCCCGCCTTGGCGACCGCCCCTTCGCCCTCCCAGATGTCCCTGATCTGCAGCTCGGTCGGCGGCTCGCCACCGGGGAAGTCGACCTCGGGCTTCTCAATGCTCACGAAAGTGCTCCTGCTTGGTACGGAAAGTCAGCGCGGACAGTCTTACATCCTCGCGGGCTCAGGCCTTCGCGAGGATGTCCACGCAGAAGACGAGCGTGGAGTCCTTCTTGATGGCGCTGTTCTGCGGGGGCTTGTCGCCGTAGCCCAGCTTCGGCGGGATGACGATCAGGACGCGGCTGCCGACCTTCTTGCCGGTCAGGCCCTGCCCCCAGCCCTTGACGACCTGCGCCAGCTGGAACTGCGCGAGCTGCTTCCTCTTGTACGAGGAGTCGAACTCCTTGCCGTCGGCCCAGAGCACGCCCTTGTACTGGCACAGGAGGCTGTCGGTCTCCTTGATCACATCGCCGTCGCCCTCCAGGACGTAGGACGCGACGAGCTTGTCGGGCGCGTCGGCCTTGGGGATGTCGATGGCAGGGGCCTTGCCGTCGGTGTTCGTGCCGACCTTGGGCAGGTCCTTGTTGGACTGGGCGACCTCCTTGCCCTTCGCCGAGCTCTTGGCGTTGAAGCTGTCCACGAGGTCGACGACGAACACGAGCGTGTCCGAGCCCTTGATGCCCGCCTGCTTGTTGCCCTCCTCGCCGTACCCCATCTTCGGGGGGATGGCCAGCTCCACGCGGCTGCCGAGCTTCTTGCCGACGAGCGCCTGGTCCCAGCCCGGGATGACCTGTCCGACGCCGATCGGGAAGACCGTGGGGCTGCCGCGGTCGTAGGAGTTGTCGAAGACCTTGGCCGTGGCCCAGATCTGGCCGAGGTAGTCGGCCTGGAGGTGGTCCCCCTTGGCCACCTTCTCGCCCTTGCCCTCGATCAGGGTCTTGACCGCGAGGTCGGGGGACGCCTTGCCGGGGCCCTTGGCGACAGTCGGCTTCTGGCGGAACTTGTCGCCCTTGGTGATCTCGGGCAGCGGTCCGTCCACGATCTTCGCCGTCGGCGCGGCCGACGGGGAGTTGGTCGGGCTGTCGCTGGGCTTGGACTTGGCCTTGTCGGCCTTGTCGTCACCACAGCCTGCCAGCGTGAGCAGGCCGGCCGGGACGGCAAGGAGGAGTGAGCGTCGGCGCACGGTGGGGGCCTCGTATCGGTCGATCTTGTCGGTTGGCGTGCGCGCAACTCTACGGCGTGAGAAGGGCGCCGTACGAGGAACGTACGGCGCCCGTGTTGCGTTCCCACAACGCCACCGGCTTCACCCGGACCACATTGTCATCCGGTCACATTCCGGCGATGAGCTTCTCCACCCGGTCGTCCACGGACCGGAACGGGTCCTTGCACAACACGGTGCGCTGCGCCTGGTCGTTGAGCTTCAGGTGCACCCAGTCGACCGTGAAGTCACGGCGCTGCTCCTGGGCGCGTCGGATGAAGTCGCCGCGCAGCCGCGCCCGGGTGGTCTGGGGCGGCACCGACTTGCCCTCGAAGATCTTCAAGTCGTTGCAGATGCGGGCGGCTTGGCCCTTCCTCTCCAGGAGGTAGTAGAGGCCGCGACGGCGGTGGATGTCGTGGTAGGCGAGGTCTATCTGGGCGACCCGCGGATGCGACATGGTCATGTTGTTCTTGGCGCGGTAGCGCTCGATGAGCTTGTACTTCATGACCCAGTCGATCTCGGTGCCGATGCGGTCGAGGTCCTCCGCCTCGATGGCGTCCAGCGTGCGGCCCCACAGTTCGAGCACCTGCTCGACCGTGCCGGTGCGGATGCCGCGGCGGTCGACGAAGTCCACCGCCTTCTCGTAGTACTCGCGCTGCACTTCGAGGGCCGAGGCCTCGCGGCCGCTGGCCAGGCGCACCTTGCGGCGGCCGGTGATGTCGTGGCTCACCTCGCGGATGGCCCGGATGGGGTTCTCCAGGGTGAGGTCGCGCATGACCGTGCCCGCCTCGATCATGCGCAGCACCAGGTCGGTGGCGCCCACCTTGAGGAGCATGGTCGTCTCGGACATGTTCGAGTCGCCGACGATGACGTGGAGCCTGCGGTAGCGCTCGGCGTCCGCGTGCGGTTCGTCGCGGGTGTTGATGATCGGCCGGGAGCGGGTCGTCGCCGACGAGACCCCTTCCCAGATGTGCTCGGCGCGCTGGCTCACGCAGTACACGGCGCCGCGCGGGGTCTGCAACACCTTGCCGGCGCCGCACAGCAGCTGCCGGGTGACGAGGAAGGGGATGAGGATGTCCGCGAGCCGGGAGAACTCCCCGTGCCGGGCCACCAGATAGTTCTCGTGGCAGCCGTAGGAGTTTCCCGCCGAGTCGGTGTTGTTCTTGAAGAGATAGACGTCGCCCGCGATTCCCTCCTCGTGCAGGCGGCGTTCGGCGTCGACGAGCAGGCCTTCGAGAATGCGCTCGCCCGCTTTGTCGTGGGTGACCAGCTCGGTCACATTGTCACATTCGGGTGTGGCGTATTCCGGATGTGATCCCACGTCAAGATAGAGGCGGGCGCCGTTCCGCAGGAATACGTTGCTGCTGCGGCCCCATGACACAACACGGCGGAAGAGGTAGCGCGCCACCTCGTCAGGCGACAGGCGGCGCTGTCCCCTGAACGTGCACGTGACGCCGTACTCGTTCTCCAGCCCGAAAATGCGGCGGTCCATGACTGAACATTACGCCTGATGCCCGGCACTGAAACCGGGTTCGGCCGTACCGTTTCGATCATTTTCCGATGAACTCGCAACGACCTCTGTTTCCCGGGCCGACGGGACCGGCACCAGTACCCGTGAGGTGGCCAGCAAAACCAACAGGGCGGCCGCTCCCGCGAGAGAGGGAACGGCGAACCCCCAGCCGGTCCCGCCCCACTCGACCACCGGACCGGCACCGGCCGTGCCCAGCGAGGTCCCCACCGTGAACGTGGTCACCAGCCAGGAGAACGCCTCGGTGACCGTGCCGCGCGGGGCGTGTCGGTCCACGATGATGAACGCGCAGGCCAGCGACGGCGCGAGGAAGACACCGGCGACGGCGCAGAGCGCGGTCATGGCCGGCGCGCCGGGCATCAGCGTCAACGGCACGTAGCCCAGGGCCAGCAGGGCCACGAGAACGCTCAGCCGCCGCTCCGGCACGCCGCTCCACCGCCGCGCCCCGTAGACGGAACCGCCGACCAGGGCGCCGAGTCCGATCGCCGCCATCATCCAGCCGTACACCACGTCGCCGCCGTGCGCGTCCGCGTACGACACACCGGCGACGGTGATCGAGCCGAGCGCCACGCCGACGAAGAGGAACGCCCCGAGGAGCGCGAGCAGCCCCGGCGAGCGCAGGGCGCCGAGCCAGTGCGCCTCCCGGGGGTCCGAACGCCACGCCCGGGACGGCGCCGAGGCCACCACGGACAGGGCGCCCAGCACGCCGATGGCGTTCACGACGAGCAGGGCCGCCTGTTCCGACCACAGGGCCACGCAGCCGGTGACGAAGAGCGGGCCGACGGTGAACATCACCTCCTGGGCGACCGCGTCCATGGCGTACGCCGCGTGGACCTGCTCCTCCTTGCCGAGCACATGGGGCCACAGGGCCCGCAGCCCGCCTTCCAGCGGCGGTGTGCACAGGCCCGCCACGCCCACCGCGAGGTGGGCGAGGAGCAGCCGGTCGGGGCCGGTGAAGGCGAAGGCCGCCATGGCGAGCGCGGAGAGCAGGGCGGCGGGCAGCTGGACGCGCGGCTGGCCGTACAGGTCGACCAGGCGGCCGAGCAGCGGCTGGCCGACCGCGTTGGCCACGCCGTACACCGCGGCGAGGGCGCCGGCCAGGCTGTAGGTGCCGCCCTCGGCCCGGATGAACAGCACGATGGTGATCGCCGCCGTGGCGTTGGGCAGCCGGCCCACCAGCGTCCCCGCGAGCAGGCGCGTCGCGTACCGCGTCCGGAGGATCTCCGCGTATCCCGCAGCCATGCACTACCGCCCCTCCCCCACGCCGCCACGGCCGGGGTTTTACGTATAACGTCGAGCGTCATACGTACCATGAGCGCTGTACGCGGGTCCACCGTGCGCGCGGGACGCGGGCACGAGCAGGGAGGTGACAGTGGCCGGGCCACAGCAGGAAGCCGGCGCCCCCCGGCCCCCCACGAGCCGCGACGTCGGACGCGCCGCCGGTGTCTCCCAGGCGACCGTCTCCCTGGTGCTCGGCGACAAGTGGCGCGGCCGGGTCGCCGAGCCCACCGCCGAGCGCGTGCGGACCGCCGCCCGGCAGCTCGGCTACCGCCCGAACCTCGCCGCCCGCAATCTGCGGCTCGGCAGGACCCGGACGGCGCTGCTCGTCGTCCCCGCCCTGACCAACGAGTTCTTCGCGCACGTCCACACCGGCGCCGCCCGCGTCGCCGCCCGGCACGGCTTCGGCGTCCTGCTCTACCCCTCCCCCGAGGGCCCCGGCCCGGCCCGCGACCCCTTCGACTCGGCGCGCGCATCCCTGGACGGCGTGCTCGCCTCCTCCATGGCCTCCGACGCGCTCGCCACCATCCGCGGCGACGACCTGCCGCTG
This sequence comes from Streptomyces sp. NPDC005898, assembly GCF_040629635.1. Classification (NCBI taxonomy): domain Bacteria; kingdom Bacillati; phylum Actinomycetota; class Actinomycetes; order Kitasatosporales; family Streptomycetaceae; genus Streptomyces; species Streptomyces sp. NPDC005898. Next base: position 93,899 of record NZ_JBEXWC010000018.1, read on the forward strand.
GTCATGCTCGACAGCGACCCCGCCCGCAGCCTCGGCGCCGCCACCGTCAACCTCGACCTGGCCGACGGCATGCGGCAGGTGACGGAGCATCTGCTGGCCCTCGGCCACCGCGACTTCCTGCACCTCGCGGCGGCGGTGGACTCCTGGACCTTCGACGTGCGCGCGGACGCCCTCGCGGCGGCGCTGCACGGCACGGGCGCGACCGTGCGCCGGATCACCGCCCCGCTGACCGTCCAGGCGGCCCGCACGGCCGCGGAGGCCGCCCTGGCCGCTCCCGGCCCACGGTCCACGGCGGTCGTCTGCGACGACGACTTCCTCGCCGCCGGTGTCTGCAAGGCCGCGCGCCGGCTCGGGCTGCGCGTCCCCGAGGACCTGTCGGTGACCGGCTTCGACGATCTGACCCTCGCCACCGCGGTCGAGCCCGAACTGACGACGGTGCGCCTGCCCGCCGAGCGCTTCGGCGAGCGCGGCATGGAGGCGCTGGTCGCCGTCGTCGAGGGCCGCACCCCGCAGGCCGGCCCGCTCCCCGTCGAACTGGTCGTCCGCGACTCGACGGGCCCCGCCCGCTGACGCGGGTGCGCCCCGCGCACGCGAACGCCCCGCGTCCCGGCCACGGGGCCGGAGCGCGGGGCGCACACCGCGGCGGACTACTCGATGTCTCCGCCGGACCGCTGAACTGGCCCGGGGCCCTCGTCCGTGTCACTGGCGGCGTCCGTCGCGCCGCCCTCGTCGAGCAGCCGCGCCAGCTGCCGCCCGACGATCCGCTTGAACTTGCGCTGCTGCGGACGCGTGCGGTCGAGCACCGCGACCTCGAGGCGCTCGGCCGGGATCTCCCGCTCGGTGCCGTTGGTGTCGCGCGAGAGCGCCCGCACGGCCAGCTTCAGGGCCTCCGCCAGCGTCATGCTGTCGTTGTGGTGCTGGTCGAGGTACTGGCTGATCTGCTCGGCGTTGCCGCCCACGGCCAGCGAACCGTGCTCGTCCACGATGGAGCCGTCGTGCGGAAGGCGGTAGATCTGGTCGCCCTCGCGCGTCTCGCCCACCTCGGCGACGACCAGCTCCACCTCGTAGGGCTTCTCGGCCGCGCTGGAGAAGATCGTGCCCAGCGTCTGCGCGTACACATTCGCCAGGCCGCGCGCCGTCACGTCGTCGCGGTCATAGGTGTAGCCCCGCAGATCGGCGTAACGGACGCCGCCGATCCGGAGGTTCTCGTACTCGTTGTACTTGCCGGCGGCGGCGAAACCGATCCGGTCATAGATCTCACTGAACTTGTGCAGCGCCCGGGAGGGGTTCTCGCCGACGAACACGATGCCGTCGGCATACTGCAGGACGACCAGACTGCGACCGCGCGCGATGCCCTTGCGGGCGTATTCCGCCCGGTCGGCCATCTGCTGCTGGGGTGATACATAGAACGGCGTCGACACCGGATCCGTCCCTTTCTGTCAAAAAACTTCAGTCGGTAACGAATTCGGTCCGCTCAGAGCAGCGCGGCGCGCGGGCCCTCGGGCTGTTCCAGCCGCTTGTCCAGGACCGAGCGCGCGATCGCGGAGGTCTCCTCGTCCGTGAGGCGCCGGAAGCCCTCGTCGGAGATGACGGTGACGATGGGGTAGATGCGCCGGGCCACGTCCGGGCCGCCGGTCGCCGAGTCGTCGTCGGCGGCGTCGTACAGCGCCTGGACCACCAGGGTCGTCGCCTGGTCCTCCGTGAGACCGTCGTGGTAGAGCTTCTTCAGGGCGCCGCGCGCGAAGACCGAGCCGGAGCCGGTCGCCGCGTACCCGCGCTCCTCGGAGCGGCCGCCCGTGACGTCGTACGAGAAGATGCGCCCCTTCTCGCGGTCCACGTCATAGCCGGCGAAGAGCGGCACCACGGCCAGGCCCTGCATGGCCATGCCGAGATTGCCGCGGATCATCGTGGAGAGACGGTTCGCCTTGCCCTCCAGGGAGAGCGTGGCGCCCTCCACCTTCTCGAAGTGCTCCAGCTCCAGCTGGAAGAGCTTCACCATCTCGATGGCGAGGCCCGCCGTGCCGGCGACGCCCACCGCCGAGTACTCGTCGGCCGGGAAGACCTTCTCCATGTCCCGCGAGGCGATGACATTGCCCATCGTGGCCCGGCGGTCACCGGCGAGGACCACGCCGCCGGGGAACGTCACGGCCAGGATGGTGGTGCCGTGCGGGGCTTCGATCACGCCCTGCGTGGGCGGCATCTGGCGATTGCCGGGCAGGATCTCGGGCTGGTGCTCGGACAGGAAATCCATGAAGGACGACGAACCAGGCGTCAGGAAGGCAGCCGGTAGACGCCCGGTGCTACGAGTATTGACTTCCACGAGGATCCCTCCAGATAGGCGGCAGCCCGACGAACAGCGTCGGGATCGTCTCCCAACTTGCCGATGGCCGAATTGCAGTTGAAGCGTGTTACGCCACGGACCCTACCCGGCACGCGGCGGTGATCCACATGGATTGCGCGAGCGATGCGGAGGCTGCCCGCGGCGCGTCCGCACGGCGCCGCGGGCGCGGGCCGGACCGGCTTACTGGCCGCCCTTCTGGACGAAGGACCTCACGAAGTCCTCGGCGTTCTCTTCGAGTACGTCGTCGATCTCGTCCAGCACGGAGTCCACGTCGTCGCTCAGCTTCTCCTGGCGCTCCTTGAGGTCCTCGGACGCCTGCGCGTCCTGCGCCTGCTCCTCGGTCTCCTCGGTGGAGCGCGTCGCCTTCTGCTGTCCGCCGCCGGTGTCCTTGGTCGCCATCTGCCTCACCCCGCTCGCTCGGTTGGACGTATCTTGATCAGACCCTACAAGCCGGGTCCGACATCGGCCCCGCGTTCGCGCGATCTACGGGGCCCACCTCTGTGATTCCCCCGCCGGTGACCTTTCAGCCGCCCGACAGGACCCGAACCAGTTCCTCTGCCGAGCGGCAGCGGTCCAGGAGCTCCTTGACGTGGTTCCTGGTGCCGCGCAGGGGCTCCAGGGTCGGCACCCGTTGCAGAGAGTCACGGCCCGGCAGGTCGAAGATGACCGAGTCCCAGGACGCCGCGGCCACGTCGTCCGCGTACTGCTCCAGGCAGCGCCCGCGGAAGTACGCACGGGTGTCCTCCGGCGGCTTGGTCCTGGCCCGCTCCACGTCCGCCTCGTCCAGGAGCCGCTTCATCTTGCCGCGCGCCACCAGGCGGTTGTACAGGCCCTTCTCGGCCCGTACGTCGGCGTACTGGAGGTCGACCAGGTGCAGCCGCGCCGCGTCCCAGTCCAGGCCGTCACGGCGGCGGTAGCCCTCCATCAGCTCGCGCTTGGCGACCCAGTCCAGCTCTCCGGACAGGCTCATCGGGTCGCTCTCCAGGCGGCCGAGCACGTCCTCCCAGCGGGCCAGGACGTCCTTGGTCTGCTCGTCGGCGTCGGAGCCGTAGCGCTCCTCGACGTACTTGCGGGCCAGCTCGAAGTACTCCATCTGCAGCTGCACCGCGGTCAGTGAGCGGCCGCTGCGGAGCGTGACCAGATGCTGGAGCGTGGGGTCGTGGGAGACCTCGTGCAGGGTGCGCACCGGCTGGTCCACGGCCAGGTCGACGGCGATGAAGCCGTCCTCGATCATGGCCAGGACGAGCGAGGTGGTGCCCAGTTTGAGGTAGGTGGAGATCTCCGAGAGGTTCGCGTCGCCGATGATGACGTGCAGCCTGCGGTACTTCTCCGCGTCCGAGTGCGGCTCGTCCCGGGTGTTGATGATGGGCCGCTTCAGCGTCGTCTCCAGGCCCACCTCGACCTCGAAGTAGTCGGCGCGCTGGCTGAGCTGGAAGCCGTGCTCGTGTCCGTCCTGGCCGATGCCGACGCGTCCGGCGCCGGTGACGACCTGCCGGGAGACGAAGAAGGGCGTGAGGTGGCGCACGATGTCCGAGAAGGCGGTCTCCCGCTTCATCAGGTAGTTCTCGTGCGTGCCGTAGGAGGCGCCCTTGTTGTCGGTGTTGTTCTTGTACAGGTGGATCGGCTGGGCCCCGGGGAGCTGGGCCGCGCGGTCGGCGGCCTCGGCCATGATGCGCTCGCCGGCCTTGTCCCACAGGACGGCGTCCAGGGGGTTGGTGATCTCCGGCGAGCTGTACTCGGGGTGCGCGTGGTCGACGTACAGCCGCGCGCCGTTGGTGAGGATGACGTTGGCGAGGCCGATGTCCTCGTCGGTCAGCTGGCTGGAGTCGGCGGCCTCGCGGGCGAGGTCGAAACCCCGCGCGTCCCGCAGCGGGTTCTCCTCCTCGAAGTCCCAGCGGGCGCGTCGCGCCCGGTGCATCGCCGCGGCATAGGCGTTGACGATCTGGGACGAGGTGAGCATGGCATTGGCGTTGGGGTGGCCGGGGACGGAGATGCCGTACTCCGTCTCGATGCCCATTACTCGCCGTACGGTCATGCGGCCCTCCTTGCCCGGCGGCGCTCCCGTCCGGGAACGGCGCTCAAGTACCGCTGGTGCTCCGGTGCGTGTGCGGTGCCCGTCCCCGCACTGCGCGACTCGGCGGTACCGCAGAGCCTAGAACGCCTTTGCGCTGGTGGGCAGATCATTGCCTTCGTTGAAAAGCAGACGGCCGCGGGTACCCGTGAAGGACACCCGCAGCCGCCCTGGGTTCTACAGGTACTGACCGGTGTTGGCCACCGTGTCGATGGAGCGTCCGGTGTCCGCGCCCTGCTTTCCGGTGACAAGGGTGCGGATGTACACGATCCGCTCGCCCTTCTTGCCGGAGATGCGGGCCCAGTCGTCGGGGTTGGTGGTGTTGGGCAGGTCCTCGTTCTCCTTGAACTCGTCGATGCAAGCCTGGAGGAGGTGCGAGACCCTGATGCCCTTCTGGTTCGCCTCCAAGAAGGCCTTGATGGCCATCTTCTTGGCGCGGCCCACGATGTTCTCGATCATGGCGCCGGAGTTGAAGTCCTTGAAGTACAGGACTTCCTTGTCGCCGTTGGCGTACGTCACCTCGAGGAAGCGGTTCTCCTCGGACTCCGCGTACATCTGCTCGACGACGGACTGGATCATGCCGTGCACGGTGGCGTGCCGGTCGGCACTGTGCTCGGCCAGATCGTCGGCGTGCAGCGGGAGCCGCTCGGTGAGGTACTTGGCGAAGATGTCCTTCGCGGCCTCGGCGTCCGGGCGCTCGATCTTGATCTTGACGTCGAGTCGTCCGGGCCGCAGGATCGCGGGGTCGATCATGTCCTCGCGGTTGGAGGCGCCGATGACGATGACGTTCTCCAGCCCTTCCACGCCGTCGATCTCGGCGAGCAGCTGGGGGACGATGGTGTTCTCCACGTCCGAGCTGACACCGGATCCGCGGGTGCGGAAGAGGGATTCCATCTCGTCGAAGAAGACGATGACGGGGGTGCCCTCGCTCGCCTTCTCCCGGGCACGCTGGAAGACCAGGCGGATGTGGCGCTCGGTCTCGCCGACGTACTTGTTGAGGAGCTCGGGGCCCTTGATGTTGAGGAAGTAGCTCTTCCCCGCGGGCTGGCCGGTGACCTCGGCGACCTTCTTGGCAAGGGAGTTGGCGACGGCTTTGGCGATCAGTGTCTTGCCGCAGCCGGGGGGCCCGTACAGCAGCACACCCTTGGGCGGCCGCAGTTCGTGCTCCTTGAAGAGGTCGGGATAGAGGTACGGAAGCTCGACGGCGTCCCGGATCATCTCGATCTGGCCGCCGAGACCACCGATCTTCTCGTAGCTGATGTCGGGCACTTCTTCGAGGACGAGTTCCTCGACCTCGCTCTTCGGCACGACCTCGTAGACGTACCCGGAGCGGGGTTCGAGCAGCAGGGCGTCGCCCGGGCGGATGGTGACGTCGAGGAGGGGTTCGGCGAGCCGCACCACTCTCTCTTCGTCGGTGTGTCCGACCACCAGGGCTCGGTCGCCGTCCTCGAGGATCTCCTTGAGGGTGACGATGTCGCCGACGCTCTCGTACTCCATGGCCTCGACCACGTTGAGCGCTTCGTTGAGCATTACTTCCTGGCCGCGCTTGAGCTCTTCGAGCTCCACGCTGGGGCTGACGTTCACCCGGAGCTTGCGGCCCCCGGTGAAGATGTCCGCCGTGCCGTCCTCGTTGGCCACGAGGAAGACCCCGAAGCCGGCCGGCGGCTGCGCGAGCCGGTCGACTTCCTCCTTGAGGGCCACGATCTGGTCGCGGGCCTCGCGGAGCGTGTTGGCGAGCCGCTCGTTCTGCGCGGACACGCCGGCCAGGTTGGTCTGCAGCTCGACGATCCGCTCTTCGAGAATCCTCGTATGACGCGGAGAGTCGGCGAGCTTGCGTCGCAGGACGGCGATTTCCTGCTCGAGATAGGCAACCTGACCGGCGGGGTCCTCAGACCCTCGTCCCGGCCGGATGCCGCGGTTGTTGTCGTCGTCGTGGGCTGCCACGGTCCTCACCTCCTCCAAGGGGAGCTGGACGCTTCCAGACCCTACCTGGGTGGGTGTCGATTGAAACCCCTAGATCACAAAGACAAAGGGGTGTGTCCGATCTTCACCCTTGCGCTTCCCCTCACACCAGGTGAATACCCACCCAACAACATCGGAAAGCGGGCGGTTGTATCGTCGAAGCGTTCAACACCCGTCAGAGCTGGCCCGACTTACCGATCAGTCGGGCGGCTCGACGAAACGACCGGCAGGAGAGATGACCGTGCGGCACGACGCCGAGACCGGCAGTGAGGGCCACGATCTGCTGGAGGTCTGGATCGACCAGGACCTCTGCACCGGGGACGGCATCTGCGCGCAGTACGCGCCCGAGGTCTTCGAGCTGGACATCGACGGACTGGCTTATGTGAAGAGTGGCGAGGACGAGTTGCTGCAGGCCCCCGGGGCCACCACACCCGTCCCCCTGCCGCTGCTCCAGGACGTCGCCGACTCCGCGAAGGAGTGTCCGGGCGACTGCATCCATGTACGGCGCGTTTCGGACAGGGTCGAGGTGTACGGGCCCGACGCCGACTGAGCCGCCGCGCCCCGCGCCTCAGACGCTGCGGGCCCCTGCGGGCGCCGTCCGCTCGAACGCGCCGTTTCGCCATCGCCACTTGGCCGCTTCCTCGCGGTCGGGGCAGCAGCGGGGGACGTCGAGCGAGGAGTAGCCGAGGAGGGTCGCGGTGACCGCGCCGTCACGGACGGCGAAATCGGTCGCGGTCAGCTGGTCCTTCGGGTCGAGGAGGGTGGCCACCACGCGCGCCTTGCCCGTGCGCTCGCCGGTGAGCACATAGATCCCGTCGGGCGGGGTGCCCGAACCGGCGCGGCAGTGCACGACGGCCACGGTCTCGGCCCTGCCGTCCCCGTCGAGGTCGCCGGTGGCCTTCTTCTTCACGACGGGGCGCACGGTGCCGCAGTCGAGGGGGAAGGTGACCGAGGCGGGGTCGGGCGCGGCGGCCGGCGCGGGCGCGCCCGCGAGGGCTCCGCCCCGCGTCTGCGGCGTCGACTGCGCGGCGGTCGCCGGGTCGGGCTGGAGGAAGGCCGCGCCCGTGACGACGGCGGCCAGCGCGGCGGCGATGGCCAGCCAGTGGGCGGGGCGGGCGGTGGTGTGCGCCTGGGCCGGGACGGCGGGGTGCTGCACGAGGAAGTGTCTCCTGTGAGAGCTGTGCCGGTGGGGTGGCCAGCATCGTGCCATACGTCACAGTGAGGTGGAACACCGGGGTCCCCGGGTACCCGGATCTCTTTTGGTGCGCGGCGGTACGCGGCTGGTGTCCCGTCAACGAAACGACGCCGCCGCCGAGTTCCCCGGTCGGTCGGGGAACTCGGCGGCGGCGCCCGCTTCTTGGCCGTAAGGCGGCCGCGCGGGTCAGCGCGGGGTGCCGCCGTCGGCGTTCGGGCCGGAGTAGTCGTCGCCGTAGGCGCCCTTGGCGGGGCGACGGCGGCGCATGGGGGGCTCCACGCCGTCCGCGAGGCGGCGGGCGGTGAGCAGGAAGCCGGTGTGCCCGATCATGCGGTGGTCGGGGCGGACGGCGAGGCCCTCGATGTGCCAGTTGCGGATCATCGATTCCCAGGCGGTCGGCTCGTTGAAGCCGCCGATCTCGCGGATGGACTCCACGGTCCTGGCGAGCTGGGTGGTGGTCGCCACGTAGCAGCACAGGATGCCGCCGGGGACGAGCGCCTTGGAGACGGCCTCCAGGCACTCCCAGGGGGCGAGCATGTCGAGGATGACGCGGTCGACCTCGGTGTCGCTGAGGTTGTCCTGGAGGTCGCCGACGGTGAGCTGCCAGGCGGGGTGGGGGCCGCCGAAGTAGCGCTCCACGTTCTGCCGGGCGATGTCGGCGAAGTCCTCGCGGCGCTCGTAGGAGTGCAGCATCCCCTGGTCGCCGATGGCGCGCAGCAGGAAGCTGCTGAGCGAGCCGGAGCCCACACCCGCCTCGACGACGCGGGCGCCGGGGAAGATGTCGGCGAAGGCCAGGATCTGCCCCGCGTCCTTGGGGTAGACCACGGCGGCGCCGCGGGGCATGGACAGGACGTAGTCGGGGAGCAGGGGGCGCAGCGCCAGGTAGGCGACGTTCCCCGTGGTACGGACAACACTGCCCTCGGGAGCGCCGATCAGCTCGTCGTGGGGGAAGGAACCCTTGTGGGTGTGGAAATTCTTCCCGGCCTCGAGCGTGAACGTGTAGTGGCGTCCCTTGGGGTCGGTGAGCTGGACCTGGTCCCCGACCTTGAAGGGCCCGCGACGGCGGGCGGCACCGGTCGGTTCGGACATGCGAACAGACTACCGGCCGCGCGGGGGGCTTCGGACCATCCCCGAGGTCAGGCGGGCGGGGGACGGCGCACGCCCCAGCCCTTCGCCGGTAACCGCGTGAGGGGGGCGGGGCTCAGGACGGCCGGGCCATCGCCTTGACGAAGGCGCGCTCGACGTCGGCGGTGGAGAGCACTCCGTAGATCTCCCCGGACTCCTCGATGACCAGGTACTCCGTGGCGGGGGTGGCCCGCAGCGTGTCGAGCAGCTCCTCGCCGACCAGCTCGGCGGAGATCCGCATGCCCTCGGTGATGTCCTGGGCGAGGCCGCTGACCGCGACCCAGGGGCGGCGGTGCTGGGGCACGGAGACGATGGCCGCCTCGCGGACGACCGCCATCGGGTCGCCGTCGGGGTCGACGACCACGAGGGCGCGGGCCCCGGCGTCGTTGGCCCGGCGCAGCGCCTCGGAGAGGGGGGTGTGGGACTCGACGGGGACGGCCCGGCGGGTCAGGGTGCGGGCGCGCAGTTCGGGCAGGTGTTCGCGCAGCCGGGCCATGCGCAGGCTGTTCCCGGCGCCGGTCCAGATGATCGCGGCGAGGATGGCGGCGAGCAGGGCGTCGGTGACGGTGTTCATGCCGCCGATGTCCTGGGGTTCGCCGCCGAGGGCGCCGGACTGGTTGAGCAGGGGCAGCCCGATGAGCACGGAGACGGCGAGGACGCGGCCCACCCAGGCGGCGGCGACGGTACCGCTCATGGGCCGCCCGGTGATCTTCCAGACGACGGCGCGCAGCATGCGGCCGCCGTCGAGGGGCAGGCCGGGCAGGAGGTTGAAGGCGGCGACGATGAGGTTGGAGACCATCAGGCCGGCGAGGAGCACGCCGGGGACGGTGCCCGGCTCGACGACGCGCATGCCGGCGTAGAAGACGGCGGCGAGCACGAGCGAGAGCAGGGGGCCGACGAAGGCGAGGACGAACTCCCTGCCCGGGGTCTCGGACTCCTTCTCGATCTCGGAGACTCCGCCGAAGAACTGGAGCTGGATGCGGCGCACCGGCAGCTTGAAGCGCAGGGCCGCGACGGTGTGGGCCAGCTCGTGCACCAGGACGGAGGCGTAGAAGGCGACGGCGAAGAAGAGGGAGACGAGGTAGCGGGCGCCGCCCAGCTCGGGCAGGACGCGGTCGAGCTGGCCGCCGAAGACCCAGGTGATGAGGGCGGCGACGAGGAACCAGCTGGGCGCGACGTAGACGGGCACGCCGAAGGGCCTGCCCATGAGCAGCCCGCCGCCGGGGTTCTTGCGCTCCTTGCCGGGGCCGGGCCTCGGCGGCCCCTTCCTGGTGGGGCGCGGCCCGTCCTCGGGTGGCCCGGGCCGGGGGATCTCACGCAGGGCCTTGGTCAGGGAGGCGGGGATCTCCTCCTCCTGCTCCTGCCGCTTCGTGGGGGGCGGGGTGTCCGCGGCCCCGGGGCGGGGCGTTCCTCCGGGTCCGTCCGCCTCGTCCGGCGCGGCGGCCTCGTCGGCCTTGTCGGGGTGCCGCGTCTTTGGGCGCGTCGACTCGGAGGGGGCGGCCGTGTCGCCCTGCCGCGGGCCCTGTGCGCCGTCGGACTGCGGCCTGCCGCTCTCGCCGCTCTCGTCCACGATGTCCCCTCGTTCGATGCGTCCCCCGCCCGGAATGGCGCGATCACCCACACGATCATGCAGGGCGAGAGGGTCTGCCGTCGATGGTATGCGGCTGTTGTCGGTGGCGGGTCGTAGGGTCTGTCCCTATGGAAACCAGCACCGAAGGTGTCGCGGCGGCCGTGCGCCCGGCATCCCTGTCGCCCTCGCGCGCGGGCGATTTCATGCAGTGCCCCCTGCTCTACCGGTTCCGGGTGATCGACAAGCTGCCCGAGAAGCCGAGCGAGGCCGCCACCAGGGGCACGCTGGTCCACGCCGTTCTGGAAAGACTCTTCGACGCGCCCGCGAGTGAGCGCACGGCGCCGCGCGCCAAGTCGCTCATCCCCGGCCAGTGGGACCGGCTGCGCGAGGCCAGGCCCGAGCTGACCGAGCTGTTCGCCGACGATCCGGAGGGCGAGCGGATGGCGCGCTGGCTGTCGGACGCCGAGAAGCTCGTCGAGCGCTGGTTCACCCTGGAGGACCCGACCCGCCTGGAGCCCGCCGAGCGCGAGCTGTTCGTGCAGGCGGAGCTGGAGTCGGGCCTGAGGCTGCGCGGCATCATCGACCGCGTCGACGTCGCCCCCTCGGGCGAGGTCCGCATCGTCGACTACAAGACGGGCAAGGCCCCGCGTCCGCAGTACGCGGAGGGCGCGCTGTTCCAGATGAAGTTCTACGCCCTGGTGGTCTGGCGGCTGAAGGGCGTCGTCCCGCGCCGCCTCCAGCTGGTGTACCTGGGCAGCGGTGACGTCATCACGTACGACCCGGTCGTCGCGGACCTGGAGCGGGTCGAGCGGAAGCTGCTCGCGCTCTGGGAGGCGATCGAGCGGGCGACGGCGACCGGTGAGTGGCGCCCCCGGCCGACGAAACTGTGCGGTTGGTGTGATCATCAGGCGGTGTGTCCGGAGTTCGGCGGGACTCCCCCGCCGTATCCGCTTCCGGTGAGGGTGCCCGAGTCCGCCGAGGGCGAGCAGGGCAGAATGGGGCCGGGCTAGCTAAGGAGAGTTACGTGGCGATCCGCGTCCTACTGGTCGACGACCAGCCGCTGTTGCGCACCGGGTTCCGGATGATTCTGGAGGCCGAGCAGGAGATCGCGGTCGTGGGCGAGGCCGGAGACGGCCTCCAGGCTCTTGACCAGGTGCGGGCGCTGCAGCCCGATGTGGTGCTGATGGACATCCGCATGCCGCGGATGGACGGCGTCGAGGCGACCCGGCAGATCACCGGGCCCGGCCGGGACGGTCCGGCGAAGGTCCTGGTGCTGACCACCTTCGACCTGGACGAGTACGTGGTGGAGGCGCTGCGCGCCGGTGCCAGCGGTTTCCTCCTCAAGGACGCCCCGGCGAACGAGCTGGTGCAGGCGATCCGCGTGGTCGCCGCGGGCGAGGCGATGCTCGCGCCGAGCATCACGCGCCGGCTGCTCGACAAGTACTCGGCGCATCTCCCCTCGGGCGACGAGCCGGTGCCGGACACCCTGCACACGCTCACCGACCGCGAGGTGGAGGTCCTGAAACTGGTGGCGCGGGGCCTCTCGAACGCGGAGATCGCCGCGGACCTCTTCGTCAGCGAGACGACGGTGAAGACCCATGTCGGCCATGTGCTCACGAAGTTGGGCCTGCGCGACCGGGTGCAGGCCGCGGTGTACGCGTACGAGAGCGGGCTGGTGCGTCCCGGCGCGCAGTAGGCCGGGGCCGAGGGTGTGAGGCAACGACGACGGTGGCCGTCCCCCGAGGGGGGCGGCCACCGTCGTCATGCGGTCTCCCGCGCTCAGCCCTTGCTGATCTCCCAGAACCGGAAGACCGTCGAGGCGTCCAGGCAGGACTCCACGCCGTAGACGTTGTCGCGGACGACGGCGTACTGCTTGGCCTGCCAGACCGGCAGGATCGGCAGCTGCTCGGCCACGATGTCCTGGAGCTCGGCGTACTGCTTGTCGGTCCTGCCGCGGTCGCTCTCGGTCGCCGTGCGGGGGATGATCTTCGTGGTGATGTCGCTGTTCTCGAAGTGGTTCCCGAGGACGTTGCCCTTGCCGAAGAAGGGCTGCGTGAAGTTGTCCGGGTCCGGGTAGTCCGGCACCCAGCCCTTCACGTAGACGCCGTACTTGCCCGCCGCGATGTCCTTCTCGTACTGCTCGAACTCGACGGACTTCACGTCGGCGTCGAACAGGCCCGAGTCGTTGAGCTGCGCGGCGATCGCCTTCATCTCCTGGTCCGTGGCCGGACCGTAGCGCGAGGGCGTCGACCAGAGCGTGAGCTTGACCTTGCCCTCGACGCCGGCGCCGCGCAGCGCGGAGAGGGCCTTCGCGCGCTGCGGACGGGCGCCGTAGGTGTCGAAGAAGGCGGTGTTGTGGCTGCCGATGCCCGCCGGGACGATCGAGTACAGCGGCGTGGCCGAGTTCTGGTAGACCTGCTGGACCAGGGCGTCCCGGTCCAGCAGGTAGGCGATGGCCTTGCGCACGCCGAGCTTGCCGGCCACCGGGTCCTTCATGTTGAAGACCAGGTGCTGCACCTCGGCGCTGGTGCCCTCGACGATGTCGACGTCCTTGCCGGCCGCGGAGGTGTCCTGCTCGATGTCCGCGATGTCGGCGGCGGCGAGGCCTCGGTAGGCCAGGTCGACGTCGTTGTCCAGGAGCGCCTTCTTCAGGCCCTTCTGGTCGCCGTGGAAGAACTTGAGGGCCACGCCCTCGTTCTTGGCCGTGGCGGTGCCCTTGTAGGAGGAGTTGACGGAGAAGGTCGCCTGCTCCTTGCCGAACGAGTCGAGCGTGTACGGGCCGGAGCCGACCGCCTTGTCGTCCTCGCGCAGCTTGTCCAGGGCGTACTCGCGGTGGTCCACGATCGAGCCGGCGCCCGAGGCGATCTTGCTGGGGAAGGTCGCGTCGGCGTACTTGAGCCGGAAGACGACGGTCTTGGCGTCGGGGGTGCGGACGCTGTCCAGCATCGGGAACATGATCGCCGGACCGGCGGCGTCGTTGATCTTGCGCATGCGGTCGAAGGAGAACTTGACGTCCTTCGAGGTCAGGGCGTTGCCATTGCTGAACTTCAGCCCGTCACGCAGCTCGCACTTGAAGACCTTGGTCTCCGTGTCGGTGAAGCCGCAGCTCTTGGCCGCCTCCGGCTCGGGCTCGGTGGCGCCCTTGGGGAAGCTCAGGAGGGACTGGAAGACGTTGTTGAACAGCAGCCACGAGCCGGGGTCATAGCCGGATGCCGGGTCGGTGGCGAGGACGTCGTCCGACATCCCCATCACGACGGCGTCGCCCGTGTCCCCCGCCCCGCCCGACTCCGTTCCGCAGCCGGTCAGCAGGGCGGCGGCGAGCCCACCCGTGAGGGGGAGGGCCAGCCACTGGTTACGAGATTTCACGTACGTGCCTTTGGTGTTGTGGTCGTGCGGTGGGGGGGTGGGAGCCGGTGGGGCTCAGCCGCTCACGCCGCGGCCCAGCTCCCAGAGCTGGAGGTTGGAGGAGGCGTTGAGGGCCCACTGCGCGCCCGTGATGTCGTCCCGCGCGGCGATGTACTGCTTGCCCTGCCACAGCGGAAGCACCGGGACGTCCTCGGCGACGATGTCCTGGATCCTGCGGATGCTCTTGGACGCGGCCAGCCGGTCGGCCTCACGGCGCGAGGTGGGGATCAGCTGGTCGTTGATGTCGCGGTTGACGTACGGCGAGCCGAGGAAGTTGTCCTTGTCGAGGAACGGCGCGAGGAAGTTGTCGGCGTCGGGGAAGTCGGGGAACCAGCCCATGCCGTACACGTCGTACTTGCCGTCGCGCTCGGCCGCGCGGAACGTGCTCCACGGCGTGCCCTTGATGGAGACGTCGAACACCCCGGAGTCGTTCAGCTGCTCGCGCAGCACCTCGAACTCCTTCTTGGTGCCCGGGCCGTAGTGGTCCGTGGTGTAGTGCAGGGTGAGCTTGACCGGCGTGGAGATGTTCGCCTTGTTCAGCAGCGAACGGGCCTTGGCCGGGCTCGGGTTGTTGTACTTGTTGAAGAACGAGTTGGCGTGGCCCGTGATGGTGGAGGGCACCAGCGAGTACAGCGGTTCGGCCGTCGAGCCGTACACCGCCGAGGCCAGCGCGCCGCGGTCGACGACCTGGGCCATGGCCTGGCGCACGGCCTTGCTCTTGACCGTGGGGGCGTCGGTGTCGAACGCGAGGTAGCGGATCTCCAGGCCCTGCATCTCGATCAGGTCGATCTTCTTGTGCGAGGAGCCGTCGAGCTCCTTGACCTGCTCGGGCGACATGGTGCGCGTCATCAGGTCGATGTCGCCGTCCTCGAGCGCCTTGCCCATGGCCTCGGCGTCCGCGAAGGTGCGCAGCTCCACCTTGTCGCTCTGCGGCTTGAACGAGCCCTTGTACTTGGGGTTCTTGGTGAACACCGTCTTGACCAGGCGGTTGTCCTCGACCTCCTGCTCGGCCAGGTACGGCCCCGAGCCGGAGACCTCGAAACCCTCGCGCAGCTTGTTCTTGCCGTACTGCTCCTTGCTGACGATGCCCGCGGTGGGCGTGGCCAGCTTGTACGGGAACGTCGCGTCCGGGGTCTTGAGATGGAAGACGACCTCGCGGTCGCCCTGGGTCTCGATCTCTTCGACGTTGGCGACCAGGGCGTCCGAACCGCTGGGGTACTTGAGCTTGATGTCCCGCACGCGCTCGATGGAGAACTTCACGTCGGCGGCCGTCAGCGGCTTGCCGTCGGAGAACGTCAGGCCCTTGCGCAGGGTGCAGGCGTAGCGCTCGTTGCCCGTGTCGGTGAAGCCGCAGCTCTCGGCCGCCTCGGGCTGGGGTTCGCCGTCGCCGCGCGGCTGGGCCATGAGGGTCTGGATGGTCTGGCGCAGCAGGTTCCAGGACCCGGCGTCATAGGCGTACGCGGGGTCGAACGGCGCCGGGACCTCCTTGGAGATGGCGAACGCGTCCGTGGTGCCGACGGCGATCGCGTCGTCACCGTCGCCGCTGCCCGAGCCACCGCACGCGGCGAGCGCGGGGGCGAGCAGACCTATGACGGCCGGCAGCACCAAAGTCTTGCGGTTCATGCTCGACGTTCTCCAGAGCTCTTGGATCCCGTGAATCCCGCAACGCGGGGTGTGGGTTGGTGGGGCACGGGGGTGGGGCGATGTTCTCGCGACGACATTAGTCCGCACCGGTTGAGCGCCGGATGGGGGTGGAAGGAGTGCCCCCATCACGCAGCGAAACCGGGCGTGGACGCACCGATAACCCGACACCGGAAGGTTTCGTGCACGCCCCCACCAAACCCGGACCAAACGCCACGCCTTCCGACACCCCCCAGGGGGGTTCTGCACATGCCGATCCTGCTGTCGACCCCCCTCGAAGTGGGAAACGTCACAGCCCCCAGCAGGCGTGAAACGGAACTGTCAGAGGGTCATGAGCCCTTGCAGGAAAGGAAGGTTGACGTCTTCGAGGGAGGAGACGACCGTGCGCCCCGCCACCGCGGGGATGGGCGCGACCGAGGGGACGGCCACCACGCGGCAGCCGGCGGCCTCCGCGGCGGCGACCCCGGTCGCGGTGTCCTCGACGACGGCGCACCGGGCGGGGTCCGCGCCGAGCCCCGCGGCCGCCAGGAGGTAGGGGTCGGGGTGGGGCTTGGTGCGGGCCACCTCGTCGCCCGCGACGGTCAGTTCGAAGTGGTGGGCGCCGATCGACTCCAGGACGCGGTCGATGATGCGCCGGTGCGAGGCGGAGACGAGCGCCGTCGGCACCTCGTGGGCGGCCAGCTCGGCCAGCAGCCGCGCGGCGCCCGGCATCAGCGGCAGGGAGCGGCTGATGCGCTCCTCGAAGCCGTCGTTGAGCAGCACGGTGAGCTCCGCGAGGGAGATGTCGGCGCCCGTGGAGTCGATGAGGAAGCCGGCGCTGCGCGTCATGGGGCCGCCGACGACGACGTCCCGCCAGGCCTCGTCGAGCGTGTGGCCCAGCCGCTTGAACACCTCGACCTCGGCGTCCCACCAGAAGCCCTCGGTGTCCACGAGGGTGCCGTCCATGTCGAGGAGGACGGCCTGGAGAGCGGAGCCTTCGGCCGTTCGAGTGCCGAGCGCAGGAACCGTACTGGTCATGCGACCACACCTTCCGTGGGGGACGACAAGGCCGGTCGCCTGCTGGGAGCAAGGAAGCGACCGGCCTCTGCTGGACCGACCAGTGTACGACCGGGCCGGATCAGCGCGCGTTGAAATACTTCGCCTCGGGGTGGTGGATGACGATCGCGTCCGTGGACTGCTCCGGGTGGAGCTGGAACTCCTCGGAGAGCTGGACGCCGATCCGCTCCGGCCGCAGGAGTTCGGCGATCTTCGCGCGGTCCTCCAGGTCGGGACAGGCGCCGTAGCCGAGCGAGAAGCGGGCGCCCCGGTACTTCAGGGCGAACATGTCCTCCACGTCGCCGGGGTCCTCGCCGCCGAAGCCCAGCTCGGCGCGGACCCGGGCGTGCCAGTACTCGGCGAGGGCCTCGGCCAGCTGCACGGACAGGCCGTGCAGTTCGAGGTAGTCGCGGTAGGAGTCGGCGGCGAACAGCTCGGCCGTCGCCTCGCCGATCTTCGAGCCGACGGTGACCACCTGCAGGCCGACGACATCGCGCTCGCCGGACTCCTCCGGGCGGAAGAAGTCCGCGAGGCACAGGCGGCGGCCGCGGCGCTGGCGCGGGAAGGTGAAGCGGGTGCGCTCCGAGCCGTCGTCGTTCAGGATGATCAGGTCGTCGCCCTTGGACACGCACGGGAAGTAGCCGTGCACGACGGCCGCCTCCAGCAGGTTGCGGGTCTGCAACTCGTCCAGCCAGCCGCGCAGCCGCGGGCGGCCCTCGGTCTCGACCAGTTCCTCGTACGAGGGTCCGTCGCCGGTGCGCGCCTGCTTCAGGCCCCACTGGCCCTTGAAGAGGGCGCCCTCGTCGAGCCAGGAGGCGTACTCCTTGAGCTGGATGCCCTTGATGACGCGGGTGCCCCAGAACGGCGGGGTGGGCACGGGGTTGTCGGTGGCGACGTCCGAGCGGGCGGGCCCCTCGTCCTGCGCCTCCAGGACGGCCGCGGTGGCCTTGGTGGGCACGCGGCGCTGCTTCAGCTCGGGCAGGGACGCGCCGGGCACGCCGCGCTTGACGGCGATGAGGGCGTCCATCAGGCGCAGGCCCTCGAAGGCGTCGCGGGCGTAGCGCACTTCGCCCTCGTAGATCTCGTGGAGGTCCTGTTCGACGTAGGCGCGGGTGAGGGCGGCGCCGCCGAGGATCACCGGGAAGTCGGCGGACATGCCGCGCTGGTTCAGCTCCTCCAGGTTCTCCTTCATGATCACGGTGGACTTGACCAGGAGGCCGGACATGCCGATGACGTCGGCCTTGTGCTCGGCGGCGGCGTCCAGGATCGCTCCGACGGGCTGCTTGATGCCGAGATTGACGACGTTGTAGCCGTTGTTGGACAGGATGATGTCGACGAGGTTCTTGCCGATGTCGTGCACGTCGCCGCGGACGGTGGCGAGCACGATGGTGCCCTTGCCCGCCTCGTCGCCCTCGACCTTCTCCATGTGCGGTTCGAGGTAGGCGACGGCCGTCTTCATGACCTCGGCGGACTGGAGCACGAACGGCAGCTGCATCTGGCCGGAGCCGAACAGCTCGCCGACGACCTTCATGCCCTCCAGGAGGGTGTTGTTGACGATGTCGAGGGCGGGCGTGTCGGTCAGGGCCTCGTCGAGGTCGGCCTCCAGGCCGTTCTTCTCGCCGTCGATGATGCGGCGCTTGAGGCGCTCCTCCAGCGGCAGGGCGAGCAGTTCCTCGGCCTTGCCCGCCTTCATCGACTTCATGTTGACGCCCTCGAAGAGCTGCATGAGCTTCTGCAGGGGGTCGTACCCCTCGGCGCGGCGGTCGTAGATGAGGTCGAGGGCGGTGGTGACCTGCTCGTCGTCGAAGCGGGCGATGGGCAGGATCTTGGAGGCGTGGACGATCGCGGAGTCCAGGCCGGCCTTGACGCACTCGTCCAGGAAGACGGAGTTGAGCAGGACGCGGGCGGCGGGGTTGAGGCCGAAGGAGATGTTGGACAGGCCGAGTGTGGTCTGCACGTCCGGGTGGCGGCGCTTGAGTTCGCGGATGGCCTCGATGGTGTGCAGGCCGTCCTTGCGGGACTCCTCCTGACCGGTGCAGATGGTGAAGGTCAGGGTGTCGACGAGGATGTCCGACTCGTGGATGCCCCAGTTGCCGGTCAGGTCCTCGATCAGGCGTTCGGCGACGGCGACCTTGTGCTCGACGGTGCGGGCCTGGCCCTCCTCGTCGATGGTGAGCGCGATCAGGGCGGCGCCGTGCTCCTTGGCGAGGGCGGTGACCTTCGCGAAGCGGGACTCGGGGCCGTCGCCGTCCTCGTAGTTGACGGAGTTGATGACCGCGCGGCCGCCGAGCTTCTCCAGACCGGCCTGCAGGACGGGGAGTTCGGTGGAGTCCAGGACGAGGGGCAGGGTGGAGGCGGTGGCGAAGCGGCCGGCCAGCTCCGCCATGTCCTTGACGCCGTCCCGGCCGACGTAGTCGACGCAGAGGTCGAGCATGTGCGCGCCCTCGCGGATCTGGTCGCGGGCCATCTCCACGCAGTCGTCCCAGCGGCCCTCCAGCATGGCCTCGCGGAACTTCTTCGAGCCGTTGGCGTTCGTGCGCTCGCCGATCGCCATGTAGGCGGTGTCCTGGCGGAACGGCACGGTCTGGTAGAGGGACGCGGCGCCCGGCTCGGGGTGCGGGTCGCGGGCCGGGGCCCGCACACCGCGCACGCGCTCGACGACCTGGCGCAGGTGCTCGGGGGTGGTGCCGCAGCAGCCGCCGACCAGGGAGAGGCCGTACTCGCGTACGAAGGACTCCTGGGCGTCGGCCAGCTCGGGCGCCGTCAGCGGGTAGTGGGCGCCGTTCTTGCCGAGGACGGGCAGGCCCGCGTTGGGCATGCAGGAGATCGGGACGCGCGAGTGGCGGGCCAGATAGCGCAGGTGCTCGCTCATCTCGGCGGGGCCGGTCGCGCAGTTCAGGCCGATCATGTCGATGCCGAGCGGCTCCAGGGCCGTCAGGGCGGCGCCGATCTCCGAGCCGAGCAGCATGGTGCCGGTGGTCTCGACGGTGACCGAGCAGATCACCGGGAGGTTCGCGCCGGTGGCCTCCAGGGCGCGGCGGGCGCCGAGGATCGCGGCCTTGGTCTGCAGGAGGTCCTGGGTCGTCTCCACCAGGAGCGCGTCGGCACCGCCGGCGATCATGCCCTCGGCGTTGATCTGGTAGGCGTCGCGCAGGGTGGCGTAGGGGGCGTGGCCGAGGGTGGGCAGCTTGGTGCCGGGGCCCATGGAGCCGAGCACCCAGCGCTGCTGTCCCGTACGGGCGGTGTACTCGTCGGCGACCTCGCGGGCGATGCGGGCGCCGGCCTCGGAGAGCTCGAAGTTCCGCTCGGGGATGTCGTACTCGCTCAGGGCGGCGAAGTTCGCGCCGAAGGTGTTGGTCTCGACGCAGTCGACGCCGACCGCGAAGTACTCCTCGTGCACGGAACGCACGATGTCGGGGCGGGTGATGTTCAGGACCTCGTTGCAGCCCTCGAGGTGCTGGAAGTCCTCGAGGGTGGGGTCCTGGGCCTGGAGCATCGTGCCCATCGCGCCGTCGGCCACGACCACACGGGTGGCGAGGGCCTCGCGAAGGGCTTCGGCCCGGACCTTGCTCTCGGCCGAGACGGGCGTGGACTGCGCGGACGGGGTTGGCGACGAGGCCATGTAAGAGCTCCCTGGAGTGCGACGGCTGTCGGCTTTGCGCCCGCTGTGGGCGGGCGCACCCGGCCAGGGTAGCCGGGACCAAGGTCCCTTTGGGAAGACGTCCACGGGGCGGACGGCGGTGGACAGGAACCCGGGCCTGGCTCGAACAGGTACTTGACCCGGGAGAGGGGAGCAACGCGTGCTGTCCCGGCATTGGCGAGAGGTCGACAACGACCGATAGTGTTCAGCATTGTCGAACGTCGATATGTGGTGTGAGGTACGGAGGTCGGGGCTGCGATGGCACGCAACATCCAGTCGCTCGAAAGGGCCGCGGCGATGCTGCGACTGCTCGCGGGCGGCGAGCGACGGCTCGGTCTCTCGGAGATCGCCTCCGCCCTCGACCTGGCCAAGGGCACGGCCCACGGCATCCTGCGCACCCTCCAGGCGGAGGGCTTCGTCGAGCAGGACCCCGCGTCCGGCCGCTACCAGCTGGGCGCCGAGCTCCTGCGCCTCGGCAACAGCTACCTGGACGTACACGAGCTGCGGGCCCGCGCCCTGGTGTGGACCGACGACCTGGCCCGCTCCAGCGGGGAGAGCGCCCATCTCGGCGTCCTGCACCAGCAGGGCGTGCTGATCGTCCACCACGTCTTCCGGCCCGACGACAGCCGCCAGGTCCTGGAGGTCGGCGCCATGCAGCCGCTGCACTCCACGGCGCTGGGCAAGGTCCTGTCCGCCTACGACCCGGTCGCGCACAACGAGGCCGTCGAGGTCGAGCACGAGGCCTTCACCGCGCGCACCGTGACCGACCCCGAGGGCTTCGAGGACATCTTGGACCTCACCCGCGCGCGCGGGTACGCGGCCGACGTCGAGGAGACCTGGGAGGGCATCGCCGCCGTCGCCGCCCCGATCCACGACCGGCGCCGCATGCCGGTCGGCGCGGTCGGCGTGACCGGCGCCGTGGAGCGCGTCTGCAAGGACGGCGAGCTGCGGCCGGACCTGATCGCCGCCGTCCGGGACTGCGCGCGCGCCGTCTCCCGGGACCTGGGCGCGGGCCGCTTCTAGGGACCCCGTCCCACCCCTCCCGAGCTGCGGTATCACCGATAACGCGAAACGATCAATAACGATCGTGTTTTCAATAACAGAACTCTTGACGGGTGAGTAACCCCGGGGCGAGACTCGCGTCCATCGGTCGGCATTGTCGAACACCTACCGGCATTACGCGTTAGAGTGTGACAAGGCCAAGGGCCGGCAACGACCTCACCTGAGGTCGCGGACCACCGGAGGGACCCGGGGTTCGCCTTCCCCTGGACGAAGGACAAAGGAGTCGCGGGTGTCCAGCTCCGACATCTTCATCGGCGAGACCATCGGTACCGCCGTGCTCATCCTGCTGGGCGGCGGCGTGTGCGCCGCCGTCACGCTCAAGCGCTCAAAGGCCAAGGACGCCGGCTGGCTCGCGATCACCTTCGGGTGGGGCTTCGCCGTGCTGACGGCCGCCTATCTCGCGGGTGGCGTCTCAGGCGCCCACCTCAACCCGGCGGTCACGCTCGGCCTCGCGATAGAGGGCGGCACCAAGTGGGGCGACGTCCCGCTCTACCTGGCCTCGCAGCTGCTCGGCGCCATGATCGGTGCCGTCCTGGTGTGGGTCACCTACCTGGGCCAGTTCAAGGCCCACCTGACCGACCCCGAGATCCTCGCGGCGCAGCCCTCCGTGGAGGGCATGGTGGACCAGAAGGCCGCCCCCGCGGCCGGCCCGGTGCTCGGCGTCTTCGCGACCGGCCCCGAGATCCGCAACTACGTCCAGAACGTGGTCACGGAGATCATCGCCACCGTCGTCCTGGTGCTCGCCATCCTCACGCAGGGCCTGAACGACGGCGGCAACGGCCTCGGCGTCCTCGGCGCGCTGATCACCGCGCTCGTCGTGGTCGGCATCGGCCTCTCGCTCGGCGGCCCCACGGGCTACGCCATCAACCCGGTCCGTGACCTCGGTCCCCGCATCGTGCACGCCCTGCTCCCGCTGCCGAACAAGGGCAGCTCGGACTGGTCGTACGCCTGGGTTCCGATCGTCGGTCCGCTGATCGGCGGCGCCATCGCCGGCGGTCTCTACAACATCGCCTTCAAGTAGGCGTTCAAGTGGATCCGCGACAGCGACCGATGACCGCCTAAGACGCCCGAGCCGTCAGCAGAGAACTCAGGAGCACACACCGTGACCGACGCACACACCGCAGGCCCCTTCATCGCGGCCATCGACCAGGGCACCACGTCCAGCCGCTGCATCGTCTTCGACAAGGACGGCCGGATCGTCTCGGTCGACCAGAAGGAGCACGAGCAGATCTTCCCCAAGCCGGGCTGGGTCGAGCACGACGCCACCGAGATCTGGACCAACGTCCAGGAGGTCGTCGCCGGAGCCGTCTCCAAGGCCGGCATCACCCGGGACGACATCAAGGCCATCGGCATCACCAACCAGCGCGAGACCACGCTGCTGTGGGACAAGAACACCGGCGAGCCGGTGCACAACGCCATCGTCTGGCAGGACACCCGCACCGACGCGCTCTGCCGGGAGCTCGGGCGCAACGTCGGCAAGGACCGCTTCCGCCGCGAGACCGGCCTGCCGCTGGCCTCCTACTTCGCGGGGCCCAAGGCCCGCTGGCTCCTCGACCACGTCGAGGGCCTGCGCGAGCGCGCCGAGGCGGGCGACATCCTCTTCGGCACCATGGACTCCTGGGTCATCTGGAACCTGACCGGCGGGGTGAACGGCGGCAAGCACGTCACCGACGTCACCAACGCCTCGCGCACCATGCTGATGAACCTCCACAAGATGGAGTGGGACGAGCGCATCTGCGAGTCCATCGGCGTCCCGAAGCAGATGCTGCCCGAGATCCGCTCCTCCGCCGAGGTCTACGGCGAGGTCACCGGCGGACAGCTCGGCGACCTGCTCGGCGGCATCCCCGTCGCCTCCGCGCTCGGCGACCAGCAGGCGGCCCTGTTCGGCCAGACCTGTTTCGCCGAGGGCGAGGCCAAGTCCACGTACGGCACCGGCACCTTCATGCTGATGAACACCGGTGACAAGGCCATCAACTCCTACTCCGGGCTGCTGACCACCGTCGGCTACCAGATCGGCGAGCAGAAGCCGGTCTACGCCCTGGAGGGCTCCATCGCGGTCACCGGTTCGCTGGTGCAGTGGATGCGCGACCAGATGGGCCTGATCAACTCCGCCGCCGAGATCGAGACGCTCGCGTCGTCGGTCGAGGACAACGGCGGCGCCTACTTCGTGCCGGCCTTCTCCGGTCTGTTCGCCCCGTACTGGCGCTCCGACGCCCGCGGTGTGATCGCCGGCCTGACCCGGTACGTCACCAAGGCGCACATCGCGCGCGCCGTCCTGGAGGCCACGGCCTGGCAGACCCGCGAGATCACCGACGCCATGACGAAGGACTCCGGCGTCGAGCTCGCGGCCCTCAAGGTCGACGGCGGCATGACCTCCAACAACCTGCTGATGCAGACCCTCTCGGACTTCCTCGACGCGCCCGTGGTGCGCCCGATGGTCGCCGAGACGACCTGCCTCGGTGCCGCCTACGCCGCCGGTCTCGCCGTCGGCTTCTGGTCCTCGACCGACGAGCTGCGCGCCAACTGGCGGCGGGCCGCCGAATGGACCCCGAACATGGACGCGGGCACCCGCGACCGTGAGTACAAGAGCTGGCTCAAGGCCGTGGAACGGTCGATGGGCTGGCTCGATGAGAGTGGCGAGGAGTAAGACAATGACCACCCTGCAGAGCGTCCCTGCCCTCGGGACGCATCCGGCTGCCGGCCTCAACCCGAGCCGCGCCGAGACCCGGGAGCAGCTTTCCAAGGCGACGTACGACCTCCTGGTGATCGGCGGCGGGATCCTGGGCATCTCCACCGCCTGGCATGCCGCGCAGTCGGGACTGCGGGTGGCCCTGGTGGACGCCGGTGACTTCGCCGGCGCCACCTCCTCCGCCTCCTCCAAGCTGCTCCACGGCGGTCTGCGCTACCTGCAGACCGGCGCGGTGAAGCTGGTGGCGGAGAACCACTTCGAGCGTCGCGCGGTCTCCCGCCAGGTGGCCCCCCACCTGGCGAACCCGCTCACCTTCTACCTGCCGGTCTACAAGGGCGGCCCGCACGGCGCCGCCAAGCTCGGCGCGGGCGTCTTCGCGTACAGCGCGCTGTCCGCCTTCGGCGACGGCGTCGGCCACCTGCTCTCGCCGTCGAAGGCCGCGCAGGACGTGCCGGAGCTGCGCACCGACAACCTGAAGGCCGTCGCGGTCTACGGCGACGACCAGATGAACGACTCCCGCATGGCCCTGATGACGGTCCGCGCGGCCGTCGAGGCCGGCGCCGCCGTGCTCAACCACGCCGAGGTCACCGGACTGCGCTTCACCAAGGGCCGGGTCACGGGCGCGGAGCTGAAGGACCGCATGAGCGGCGACGAGTTCGGCGTCAACGCGCGCCTCGTGCTGAACGCCACCGGCCCGTGGGTCGACCACCTGCGCAAGATGGAGAACCCGGACGCGGCGCCCTCCATCCGCCTGTCCAAGGGCGCGCACCTGGTCCTCAAGCGCACCTCCCCCTGGAAGGCCGCGCTGGCGACGCCGATCGACAAGTACCGCATCACCTTCGCCCTCCCCTGGGAGGACATGCTGCTGCTGGGCACCACGGACGAGGAGTTCGAGGGCGATCCGGCGGACGTCGAGGTGACGGAGTCCGACACCGCGCAGATCCTGGACGAGGCCGCCTTCTCCATCCGCGACCAGCAGCTGTCGCGCGACCTGATCACGTACTCCTTCGCGGGTCTTCGGGTGCTGCCGGGCGGTCCCGGCGACACGTCGAAGGCCAAGCGCGAGACGGTCGTCACCGAGGGCCGCGGCGGCATGCTGTCGGTCGCGGGCGGCAAGTGGACGACGTTCCGCCACATCGGCCGTACGGTGATGAAGAAGCTGGAGTCGCTGCCCGGTCACCCGCTGGGCGACGACTACGAGCCCATCTCCGAGCTGCCGAAGAAGCTGCCGCTGCCCGGCATCGCCAACCCGCGCGCCGTCGCCCACCGCCTGCTGGTGGACGGCCCGGCCCCCGGCCCGCGCATGGCCGCCGACACCGCCCGGCACCTGGCGACGCACTACGGTTCGCTCTCCTTCGACATCGCCCGCCTGGCGAACGAGAACCCTGAGCTGGCCGAGCGCGTCCACCCCGATGCCCCGGAGATCTGGGCGCAGGTCGTCTACGCCCGGGACAACGAGTGGGCCGAGACGGCGGACGACGTGCTGCGCCGCCGCACCACGCTGACGATCCGGGGCCTGGCCACGGACGAGGTGCGGGGCAAGGTCGAGGACCTGCTGGGCAAGAAGGCCTGACGGTTCATCGGTAGAAGCATGTATGGGGCGGCCTCTATGGAGGCCGCCCCTTACGCGTCCACGCACTGGGACACCCTGTGGCGGGCCGGGGCCGGGAGCTACGATCCCGGGAACACCCGTCCGACCTGCCCCGGAGTGATCCATGACTCTCCTGACGACCTGGCCGGAGGCCGGGCCAGAGACCGTGGTGCGCCGCACCTCGGACCCGGCCGAGATCGCCGCCGCGCTCGCCCCCATAGGCGTGCGCTACGAACAGTGGCCGGTGCGCGAGGACGTCCCGGCCGACGCGGACAGCGACACGGTCTTCGCCGCGTACCGCACGGAGATCGACAAGCTCAACGCCGAAGAGGGCTTCAGGACCGTCGACGTGGTGGCGCTGCATCCCGACGCGTCTCCCGAGTGGCCCGCGAAGGCGGCCGCCGCCCGCAAGAAGTTCCTCGCCGAGCACACGCACGACGACGATGACGAGGTGCGCTTCTTCGTCGCGGGCGCGGGCGTCTTCTACCTCCACGTGAGCGATGAAGTGCACGCCGTCTACTGCGAGAAGGGCGATCTGCTCGGCGTGCCGCGCGGCACCACGCACTGGTTCGACATGGGCACCTCCCCCGCCTTCACGGCGATCCGCTTCTTCCACGAGGAGGACGGCTGGATCGGGAACTTCACGGGCAGCCCGATCGCGGACCGCTTCCCCGACTTCGACGAGATCCACTCGGGATACGCGGGGTCCGCCGCGTGAGTGTGCGGAACGCGCGGTTCGACGTGGACGCCGTGGTGCTCGACATCGAGGGCACCACGAGCGCCACCGGTTTCGTGGTGGACGTCCTGTATCCGTACGCGCGCGAGCGCTTCGGGGCGCTGCTCGCCACGCGGGGCCAGGAGCCCGAGGTGGCGCGGGCCGTCGCCCAGGTGCGCGCCGAGATCGGCGAGCCCGACGCCGACGCGGGGCGCGTGGAGAAGGTCCTCGGCGAGTGGATCGACGAGGACCGCAAGGCCACGCCCCTCAAGACGCTCCAGGGCATCCTGTGGGCGGAGGGCTTCGCGCGCGGCGAGCTGGTCTCGCACTTCTACCCCGACGTCATCCCGGTACTGCGCCGCTGGCACGCCCAGGGGCTGCGGCTGTACGTCTACTCGTCGGGCTCGGTGGCCGCGCAGCGGGCGTGGTTCGCGCACACGCCGGAGGGCGACCTGCTCGGGCTCGTCAGCGGGCTGTACGACACCGAGAACGCGGGGCCCAAGCAGCAGCCGGACTCCTACCGGGCCATCGCCGCGCATACCGGCGACTCCCCCGGTCGCCTGCTCTTCCTCTCCGACCGGCCGGGCGAGTTGGACGCGGCGCGGGCCGCGGGCTGGCGGACCGTCGGGGTGCGCAGGGCCGGTGAGCCGTACTTCGCCGCCGGGGTCGGGGACCACCCCCAGACGGCGGACTTCTCCGAGATCTCCCTTGCCACCAGGAGCAGTTCATGACCGAGACCACCGCCGCCGCTCGGGACCTGGAGGAGGCCGGTGCCGTGCTGGCCGCCGAGGCCGCGCGGTTCGCCTCGTTCGGCTGGATGCGGGGCACGTCGGGGAACCTGTCCCTCGTGCTGTCCCGGGATCCGCTGCGCCTCGCGGTGACCGCCAGCGGGCGGGACAAGGGCGAACTGACGCCGTCCGACGTGGTGGTGACGGACGGGGAAGGCGCGGCGGTCGGCCCGGGCCGGCCCTCCGCCGAGGCGGCCCTGCACGCGCGCGTGGCGCGGCTGACCGGGGCGGGGGCCGTCGTGCACGTCCACACGGTGGCGTCGGTGGTCATGGGGCAGCGCTCACCCGGGGGAATCCCCTTCGAGGGCCTGGAGATGCTGAAGGGGCTCGGGCATCCGACGCACGAGGTCTCGGTGACCCTGCCGGTGATCGCCAACAGCCAGGACATGACGGAGCTGGGCGACCGCCTCGAAGCGGCGCTGACGCCGGGGATGCCGGCCGTGGTCGTGGCCGGGCACGGGATCTACGTGTGGGGAGCGGATCCCCGCGAGGCCCGGCACCGCGCCGAGGTCGTGGAGTGGCTGCTGGAGTTGGCGGCGGCGCGGGGCTGAGCACCGACCGGCCCGGGGGGCTCGGGACGCCGCCACCGCAGGTGGGCGCTACCCCAGCCGGGCACCCGGAAGGTGGGCGCTACCCCAGCCGGGCACCCGGAAAGTGGGCGCTACCTCAGGCCGACGCCCGGAAAGTGGGCGCTACCCCGGGCCGGCGCCCGGAAGGCGGGCGCTACCCCAGGCCGGCGCCCGGAAGGCGGGCGCCACCCCAGCCGGGCGCCCGGAAGGCGGGCGCTACCCCAGGCCGGCGCCCGGAGGCAGGGCGCTACCCCAGCCGGGCACCCGGAAGGTGGGCGCTGCCCCAGGTGGGCGTCCGGAAGGCGGGCGCTACCCCAGGCGGGCGTCCTGAGGGCGGGCGCTACCCCAGGCCGACGCCCGGCAGGGAGGCGTCCGGCAGCTCCCCCGCCGCGACCTCCCGTACGCCCCGCTCCGTGACCAGCGCCGTCACCAGGGAGCCCGGGGTGACGTCGAACGCGGGGTTGTGGCCGCGTGAGGCGGCCGGGGCCGTGCGGACACCGGCCCACTCCACCACCTCGTCGCCGTCGCGCAGTTCGATGTGGATGGCGTCGCCCGACGCGGTGGCGAGGTCCACCGTCGTGGTGGGCGCCGCCACCATGAACGGGATCCCCGCGTGCGCGCACGCCAGGGCGATGGCGACGGTGCCGACCTTGTTGGCGGTGTCGCCGTTGGCGGCGACACGGTCCGCGCCCACGATCGCCGCGTCGACCTCGCCCCGCAGGATCGTGCCGGCCGCGGCCCCGTCCGCCTGGACGTAGTGCGCGATGCCCTCCTGGGCGAGTTCCCAGGCGGTCAGGCGGGCGCCTTGGAGCAGGGGGCGCGTCTCGTCGGCGTAGACCCTCTCCAGGCGCCCCCTGGCGTGCAGCTCCCGGATGACGCCGAGCGCCGTGCCCCAGCCCGCCGTGGCGAGGGCGCCGGTGTTGCAGTGGGTGAGGACGCGCAGGGGGCGGTCCGAGGCGGGGGCGACGCGTTCGAGCAGCCAGTCCGCGCCGTGGGCGCCCATGGCGCGGTTGGCCGCCAGGTCCTCACGGACGACCGCGTCCGCCTCCGCGAGCACGGCGGCGATGCCCTCGTCGACGCGCGCCGCCACCCGGTCCACGCACACCATCAGGTTGACCGCGGTGGGCCTGGCCGCGCGGATCCGGGCGATCTCCGCGTCCAGGCGGGCGCGGTCCCAGCCCTCGCGCCCGCCCTGCGCCATGGCGAGCGCCACTCCGTAGCCGCCCGCCGCGCCAATCGCGGGGGCGCCGCGGACGACCAGGCGCACGATCGCGTCGATCAGCGCGTCGACCGTCGTGACGTCGAGCCGCTCCAGCGCGTGCGGAAGGGCCGTCTGGTCGATCAGCGACAGGGACGGCGCGCCGCCGTCCGCGGCGGCCGTCCAGGTCACGGCGCGCAGATCCTGGCTGTTCATGGGCTCAACTCCGAAGGAAAAAGGGGCGATCAGGCCACGGGAGGAGGGGTCCGGTCACCGTACCTGACGTGCGGGAACCACATTTCGAGACGTTCGTGCGACCGCTCGGAAGCCGGTGTTACTCTCACCGCCACCCAGGACGGATCGGTCCGATCCACGGCGTGAGGAGGCAGCCCATGCACGCGACATCCGCCGCGCCGCGCTGCCCCGCCGTGTCCTGCGGCCGCCGAATGTGCCGCTGTCGCTGCTGTTCCCGCTGAGCGACGCCGCTCGCACAGGTACGACTCTCCTGCCACCCGCCCGGGCCGCTCCCGGGCACCTCCACTAAGGCGCTCCCCGTGTCCCTGATGTCCTTGCGTACGCGCATGTCCCCGCGGCTCACCTCGGCCGCTGCCGGTGCCCTCTGCGCCGCGCTCCTCGCCTCGGGCTGCAACGCCGCGGCCAAGGGCGGGGGTTCGCACGAGAGCGGCGGCAAGGCGTTCACGCTCGTGACGCCCGACCCGGTCGCCCAGAACGAGTTCCTGAAGCTGGCCGTCAGCGGTGTGCAGGCGGCGGCGAAGGCGCGGGGCGGCTCGCAGAAGGTCTTCCAGAGCAGCGACATCGACTCGCGCCGGCAGAACGTCGCCTCGGCCGTCGACGCCGCGCCCGACGTCGTCGTGCTGGTGGGCTTCGAGTTCGCGGACATCCTCGCGCAGCAGGCCAAGGAGCATCCCGAGCAGCAGTTCCTGCTGGTCGACGCGTGCACCGAGAAGGCGTACGAGAACGTCACCTGCGCCGTCTTCCGCGAGCACGAGGCGGTGTACCTGGCGGGCGCGGAGGCCGGTCTGCTCACGAAGAGCAAGAAGGTGGGGGCCGTCGACGTGCTCGACACGCCCCAGTTCCGCCGCTACAGCGAGCCGTTCGCGGCGGGCGCGCGGAAGGTCGAGCCGAAGGTGTCCGCGCGGACGCTGTTCGTCGGCGGCCAGTCGCCGTTCAACGACGCGGCGCGCGCCAAGGACCAGGGGGCGACGCTCGCATCGGGCGGGGCCGACCAGGTCATGGCCGCCGCGGCGGGCGGCAACACGGGCGTCTTCCAGGCGGCGGGGACCGCCGGCGGCAAGGGCTTCCAGGCGTACGGCGTGGACGCCAACCAGTGCCTGGGCAGCCCCGGTGTCGTCGTCGACAACGTACTGAAGAAGACCGATGTCGCCGTGGAGAAGGGCATCGCGCAGATCCTCGACGGCAAGGGCGGCACCACGGTGTCGTACGGCCTCAAAGAGGGCGGCATGTCGCTGACCGGTCTGGAGCCGGGGCTCGCCGGCTCCAAGTGCCTGATCGCGAAGCCCGCCAACAAGGATGTGCTGCGGCGCGTCGAGGAGCTGCGCGACGACATCGTCGCCGGGAAGCTGACCGTCGATGACCCCGCGGCCTGAGGACGCCGGCGCGGACGCCGGGGCCGTGCCCGCCGTCGAACTGCGGGGCATCACCGTCGAGTTCCCCGGCACGCTCGCCAACGACCGGGTCGACCTGACCGTCCGGCGCGGTGAGGTCCACGCGCTGATGGGCGAGAACGGCGCGGGCAAGTCCACGCTGATGTCCGTCCTGTACGGCCTGCGGCGGCCGGACGCGGGCCAGGTGCTCCTGGACGGGCGCGAGGTGTCCTTCGCGAGCCCGAGCGAGGCCATCGCGGCCGGGCTCGGGATGGTGCACCAGAGCTTCAAGCTCTTCCCGTCCTTCACGGTCGCCGAGAACGTGGTGTTCGCCGCCGAGCCGCGCCGCTTTGGTCTCACCGACCGCGGGGCGGCGCTGCGGCGGGTGGCCGCGCTCGCCGAGGAGCACGGGCTCGCCGTCGACCCGGCGGCGAGGGTCGGGAACCTGCCGGTGGGCGTGCGCCAGCGCGTGGAGATCCTCAAACTGCTGTACCGGGGCGCCCGTACGCTCATCCTCGACGAGCCGACCGCCGTGCTGACGGCCGCCGAGGCGGACGCGCTCTTCGGTGTGCTGCGCTCGCTCGCGGACGAGGGCCGCACCGTCCTGCTGGTCACGCACAAGCTGCGCGAGGTCATCGAGGGCAGCGACGCCGTGACCGTGCTGCGCGACGGACGGGTGGCGGTGCGCACGCGGACCGCCGACACCAGCGCGGACGGCATCGCGGCGGCCATGACGGGGCGTGCGGTGGACCTCGACCGGACGCATCCGGCCGGTTCGCCGGGCGAGGAGGTCCTCGCGGTCACCGACCTGACGGCGGACGGGGTGCGGGGCGTCACGCTCACGGTCCGCGCCGGGGAGATCGTCGGCGTCGCGGGGGTCGCGGGCAACGGCCAGTCGGAGCTGGTCGAGGCCGTCACCGGGCTGCGCCGGGTGACCGGGGGCCGGGTGACGCTCGGCGGGCGGGACCTCACGGACGCGACGGTCGGGGAACGCCGCGCCGCCGGTCTCGCGTACGTCCCCGAGGACCGCTCGGCGGTGGGCACCGCGCCGGCCGCGACGATCGCGGAGAACCTCGCGATGGGCCACCACCGCGGGCCCGGCCCGTTCCGTCCGGCGCGGCTGCGCGAGCACGCGCGGACGCTGGTGGAGCGCTTCGGCATCAAGACGGCGTCGACCGCGCACCCGGCCGGCTCCCTGTCGGGCGGCAATCTGCAAAAGCTCGTCATCGGCCGCGAACTCGCCCACGAGGCACCGGTGTTGATCGTCGAGCAGCCCACCCGGGGCGTGGACATCGGAGCCGTGCAGACGATCCACGACCACCTGATCGCCCACCGCGACGCCGGCCACGCCCTCCTGCTCGTCTCCGCCGAGCTGAGCGAGCTCCGCGGCCTCGCGGACCGGATCCTCGTGATGTACGAGGGCCGCGTCGTCGCGCAGTACCCGCGCGCCGCGGCGGACGAACGCACGCTCGGTCTCGCGATGGCGGGCGCTCCCGCCGACGCCGCCGCCCCGCCTTCGAAGGAGGCCCCCTGACATGGCGGTCCGAACATCCGCCGGAGCGCGGATCGCACGCTCCCCCGCCCTGCACTCCGTGGTGGCCGCCGTGCTCGTCGGGGCGCTCTTCCTCCTCGGGACCGGGGCCGATCCTCTCGGCGCGTACGGGGCCGTCGTCGACGGCGCGCTGGGGCCCGACGGGATCGGGTCGACGCTGACCACCGGGACCAGCATCCTCGGGCTCGCGGTGGCGCTCGCCATCCCCCTGCGGGCGGGATTGCTGAACCTCGGCGGCGACGGGCAGCTGGTGCTCGGCGGGATCGCCGCCGCGGCCACCGGTCTCTACGTCCCGCTGCCCGCGCCGCTCGCCGTGGCCGCCGCGCTGCTCGCCGGGACGGCGGCGGGCGCCGGCTACGCCGCGCTCGCCGCGCTCTGCCAGAACCGGTTCGGCGTACCGCTGTTGGTCAGCAGTCTGCTGCTCGGCTATCCGGCCCAGTCCTTCGCCTCCTACCTCGCGCGTTTCCCGCTCAAGGAGGAGGGTTCGAGCCTGCCGCAGACCAGGCCGCTGCCGGACGGTGTCGCGCTGCCCGCCTTCGGTTCGTCGACGGTCACCGTGGGGCTCGTCCTCGTCGCGCTCGCCGCCGCGGCGTTCGCCGTCGCGGACGCCCGCACCGCCACCGGCTACGAGATCCGCATGACGGGCCTGAACCCGCGCTTCGCCGCGTACGCGGGGATCGACCGGCCGCGCCTCACCCTGCGCCTGATGAGCCTGTCGGGGGCCGTGGCGGGACTGGTCGGCGCGATCGGCGTGCTCAGTTTCCCCCACCGCTTCGTCGACGGCTCACTGACCGCCGCCGGGCACACCTGGACCGGGCTCACCGCCGCGCTGCTGGCCTCGGCGGCGCCGCTGGGCACCGCGCTCGCCGCGCTGTTCTTCGCCGCGCTCGACGTGGGCGGGCTCGCCATGGAGCGGGCCACCGAGGTGCCGCGCGAGCTGACGCAGGTGCTCCAGGCCGTCGTCATCGTCTTCCTGGCCGCCCGCCTGCGCCTCACGTGGCGGCGCGCCGAGAAGTCCGCACGCCCGGAAGGGGGCCTGTGATGTCCGTGGACTCCGCGCTGTTCCACTCCGCGCTCCTCGCGCTCACACCGATCCTGCTCGCCGCGCTCGGCGGCGCGATCTGCGAGCGGGCGGGCGTGTTCAACATCGGCCTCGAAGGCATGATGCTGATCGGCTGCTTCAGCGCCGTGGCGGGCAGTTGGTTCACCGGCAGCGCGTGGCTCGGTGTCCTGTTCGGTGCCCTCGCGTCCGCCGCGTACGCGATGATCCTCGCCGTGGGCACCATCACCTTGCGCGGCGACGCCGTCGTCCTCGGCGTCGCGCTCAACCTCCTCGCCGTCGGCCTGACCGGGTTCCTGCTGCGTACGGTCTTCGGCGTGCAGGGCACCTTCTCCGATCCGGCGCTCGCGGGTCTGGACGGCATCGGCCTGCCGGGCCTGGGCGCCGTCCCGTCTCTCGGGCCCGTGCTGTCCGGCCACTCGCCCCTCGTCTATCTGTCCTGGGCGGCCGTCGTCGTCGCGGCCGTGTTCCTCGCCCGGCACCCGTGGGGGCTGCGGCTGCGCGGTGTCGGCGAGGCACCGGACGCGGCCGCGACGCTCGGCGTGAGCCCGGCGAGGTACCGCTACGCGGCCGTGCTCACCAGCGGTCTCCTGTGCGGCCTCGCCGGCGCCCAACTCGCGCTCGGCAACGTCACGCTCTTCTCGGAGAACATGACGGCGGGGCGCGGCTGGATCGCCGTGGTCGCGGTCATGCTGGGCCGGGCGCTGCCGGTCGGGGTGCTGCTCGCCGCGCTGCTGTTCGGTGTCGCGGAGGCGGTCGGTTTCCGGCTGCAGGGCAACGGCCTGCCGCCGCAGGCGACCGACGCGGCTCCCTACGTGGTGACCCTGGCCGCCCTCTTCCTGTCCACGGCGCGGCGCGGACGGCGTAAGCGCCGTCCCGCCGGCCCCACGTCCCCGGACCCCGGTCCGCCGGCCCCCGAGCCCCTGGTAGGAGCCTCTTCATGACGTCCCTCACCGACGCGCTGCCCGTCACCCGTGTCCCCCGGAGCGGCCTGCCCGCCCGAGCGGTGGTGGTCGGAGACCCGGGTCGCGCGGCCGCCGTCGCCGATCTGCTGTCCGACGCGAAAGAGGTGTCGCACCACCGCGAGTACCGCGTCTTCACCGGCACCTGGCAGGGCACCGAGGTCGTCGTCGCCTCGCACGGCGTGGGCGCCCCCGGCGCGATCCTCCTCTTCCAGGAGCTGGCCGAGGCGGGCGTCCGCACCTTCCTGCGGCTCGGCACGGCGGGCGCGATCCGCCCCGGCATCCAGGACGGCGACCTCGTCATCGCGGACGCGGCGGTGCGCGACGACGGCGTGACCCAGCAGCTGATCCCCGCCGAGTACCCGGCGTTCTCCGCCCCGGAGGCGGTCATCGCCCTCCAGCGCGCGGCGCGGGCGGCGGGCGCCCCCTACCACCGGGGCGTGGTGTGGACGCGGGCGGCGTTCCAGCCGGGCTTCCTGCCGCTGCCCGGCGAGGCGTACGCGGCCGCGGGGATCGCCGCCATCGAGATGGAGCTGTCCGCCCTGTACGTCTTCGCCTCGACGCACGGTCTGACGGCGGGCGGCGCGCTGGTCGTGGACGGCGCCAACGCCGACGAACTGGTGGACGCGGACGACCCCCTGTCGACCGGCGCCTACGACCCGCACCGCGACGTGGTCGCCGAAGGGGTCGAGCGGGGCGCCCGGATAGCCTTGGACGCGCTGCGCCTGCTGGCCGCGGCCGAGCACTGACACGACCGAGGCGAACGGGAAGAGACACGAGTGACGCACCCCACCGACCTGCCTGCCCAGGCCCGCGGCGGCTCCCTCGACCTGCTGGTGCACGGCGCGGACGTGCTGACCGTCGACGACGCGGGCACGGTCGTGCCGGACGGCGCGGTGGCCGTCCGCGCCGGGCGCGTGGTCGAGGTGGGCCCCGCCGCACGGCTGCGCCGGGCCTACGAGGCCGCCGAGGAGATCGACGCCCGGGGCTGCCTCGTCCTGCCCGGGCTCATCAACACCCATACGCACCTGGCGATGAACCTGATGCGCGGCATCGCCGACGACGTGACCCTCCAGGGCTTCCTCGCCCGGGTGATCCCGCGCGAGGCGGCGATCCTGGACCCGGCCACGGTGAGGGCCGCGCTCGGCGCCGCGATCGCCGAGTCCGTGCGCGGCGGGGTCACCGCCGCGCTCGACATGTACTGGTTCCACGAGGCGGCCGAGGCCGTGGCGCGCGACGCCGGATGGCGGCTGCTGACCGGCCCGACGTTCATGGACGTGCCGGGTCCGCCCGACGGCCGCCCCTACGCGGAGCGGCTCGGCTGGGCGAGGGCCGACCTGAAGTCCCGCACCCCCGCGCCGGGCACCCGCCCCGTGGTCTTCGCGCACTCCGCGTACACCCTGGACCCCGGGCAGCTGACGGAGATCACCGCGCTCGCCCGGGAGTTCGGCGCCCTGCTGCACCTGCACGCCGCCGAGAACGCGGGCGAGGTGGCGATGGTCACCGAGCGG
Organism: Streptomyces sp. NPDC005898; assembly: GCF_040629635.1. Classification (NCBI taxonomy): domain Bacteria; kingdom Bacillati; phylum Actinomycetota; class Actinomycetes; order Kitasatosporales; family Streptomycetaceae; genus Streptomyces; species Streptomyces sp. NPDC005898. The sequence continues at coordinate 129,206 of NZ_JBEXWC010000018.1, forward strand.
TACGGCATGCGTCCGGTGGAACTGCTCGACTCGCTCGGCGTGCTCGGCCCCGACACGCTGCTCGCGCACGCCGTCGACCTGACCGACGCGGAGATCGCGACGCTGGCCCGCACGGGCACGGCCGTCGCGCACTGCCCGGTGTCGAACCTGAAGCTGGGCTGCGGCATCGCCCGCGTCCCCGATCTGCTGGCCGCCGACGTCACGGTGGGCCTCGGCACGGACGGCGCCGTGAGCTCCAACACACTGGACCTGCTGGGCGCGGTGAACATCGCCGCCCTGGTGCACAAGGCGGGCGGCGACCCCACGGCGGTCGGCGCCGAGCAGGCCGTACGCATGGCGACGATCGAGTCGGCGCGCGCCCTCGGCCTCGCGGACCAACTGGGTTCCCTGGAGGCGGGCAAGCGGGCGGACCTGATCGTGCTCGACCTGGACCGGCCGCATCTCGCGCCCCGGCACGACCCCTGGTCGACGCTGGCGTACGCCGCCAGGGCCGGTGACGTGCGCGACACCGTCGTCGGCGGGCGCGTCCTGATGCGCGGGCGCACCCTGCGTACGCTGGACGAACCGGCTGTCCTGCGCGCCCTGCGGGACGCGGCGACCGACCCCGGAGTGACGAGCACCGCATGACCTCCCCCTTCCGCCCCCCGCCCGCCGGGGCCGAGGCCTTCGAGCCCACCCGCGGCTTCACCGGCCGCGCCCGGGCCGCCGACCGCGATCCGCGCCTGCCCCCGGGCCAGTACGACGCGCGGGACGGCTGGCCCGTGCTGTCCGCCGAGGTGACCCCGTCCCTCGCGGCCGCCGACTGGACCTTCCGCGTCGACGGTCTCGTGGCGGCGCCGCGCACCTGGACCTGGGACGAGGCGCACGCGCTGCCCGCCTCGGAGTACCGCGGCGACATCCACTGCGTGACCAGCTGGTCCAAGTTCGGGGTGCGCTTCGGCGGGGTGAGCCTCGACACGTTCCTCGCCGACGCCGGCCCGCTGCCCGCGGCCACGCACGTCGTCGCGTACTCCCACACCGGCTACACCACCAACCTCCCGCTCGACGACGTGACGGGCGGCCGGGCGTGGATCGTGTGGGAGTACGGGGACGAGCCGCTGCCCGCCGAGCACGGCGGCCCGGCCCGGCTGATCGTCCCCCACCGCTACTTCTGGAAGAGCGCCAAGTGGGTCGCGGGGCTGCGCCTGCTCGACCACGACGAGCCGGGCTTCTGGGAACGGAACGGCTACCACCACCGGGGCGACCCGTGGGCCGAGGAGCGCTACGCAGGTGACTGACATCCCCTCCGGAACCTCTGAAACCCCCGAAACCCCCTCCCCGGAACGGCCCTTCGTGCCGCCGACGCGGTTCGCCGTGCCCGGCCGGATCGCCGTCAGCAACCGCGCCGCCGCCCTGTGGCAGCGCGCGCTGATCACGGACATCCGCCGGGAGACCCCGGCTGCCTCGACGTTCCGGCTCAAGGTGTCCGACTGGGCGGGCCATCTGCCGGGCCAGCACCTCATGCTGCGGCTCACGGCGCCGGACGGCTATGTCGCCCAGCGGCACTACTCGATCGCCTCCGCGCCCGACGGCAGCGGCGAGATCGAGCTGACCCTCGACCACGTGCCCGGCGGTGAGGTGTCCGGGCATCTGCACACCGTGGCCCGCGTCGGCGACACGGTGGAGGTGCGCGGCCCGCTGTCCGGCTTCTTCGCCTGGCCGGGCGACCGGCCCGCGCTGCTGCTCGGGGCGGGCTCGGGTGTGGTGCCGCTGATGTCGATGGTCCGCCACCACCGCCTGCGCGGCCTCGGCCTGCCGCTGCGGCTGATCGTCTCGGCGCGCACGCCCGAGGACCTGATCTACGCCGACGAATACGCGGATGAGACCACCGTCGTCCTGACCCGTACCGAGGGCCGTCTGCACGCGGGGCACCTGGCGCCCTTCCTCGGTGCGAAGGGGCGGCCCGAGGGCGGCTGGGAGGCGTACGTCTGCGGCTCCAACGGCTTCGCGGAGCACGCCTCGCGGCTGCTGGTGGAGGCCGGCCAGCCGGTGGACCGGATCCGGATCGAACGCTTCGGCTGAGGCGTGCCGGAGCAGTGGCCGCGGTCCACGCCGCGAGCACCGTTTCCCGGCGCCGGGGGTGGGCAGTGATCACGCATTCCCCCACGCATGGGGGCTGCGGAGGGCCCCCGCCGACGCCGTAAGGTTGGGGCGTACGCAAGGGAACGTCGGAAGGAGGCCTGGGTGATCGAGCTCGAGGGAGTTCCCGAGCTGGTCGACCCGGTCATGGTGGCCGCGTTCGAGGGCTGGAACGACGCCGGCGACGCCGCCTCCGCCGCGGTCGCGCATCTGGAGAAGGAGTGGAAGGGCGAGGTGTTCGCGGCGCTGGACGCCGAGGACTACTACGACTTCCAGGTCAATCGCCCCACCGTCTGGCTCGACGACGGGGTCCGCAAGATCACCTGGCCCACGACCCGGCTCTCGGTGGTCCGCGTCGGCGGCGACAAGCCGCGTGACCTCGTCCTGGTGCGCGGGATCGAGCCGTCCATGCGCTGGCGGTCGTTCTGCAACGAGATCCTCGGCTTCGCGCACGAGCTGGGCGTCGAGCTGGTCGTCGTCATGGGCGCGCTGCTCGGCGACACCCCGCACACCCGTCCGGTGCCGGTCAGCGGCGTGACGTCCGACCCGGATCTCGCGCGCACCATGGACCTGGAGGAGACCAAGTACGAGGGCCCGACGGGGATCGTCGGCATTCTCCAGGAGGCGTGCACGCACGCGGGTGTCCCGGCCGTCAGCCTCTGGGCCGCCGTCCCGCACTACGTCTCGCAGCCGCCGAACCCGAAGGCCACGCTCGCGCTCCTCAACCGCCTGGAGGACCTGATCGACCTGCGCATCCCGCTGGGCGAGCTGCCCGAGGACGCGCGCGCCTGGCAGCTGGGCGTGGACCAACTGGCCGCCGAGGACAGCGAGGTCGCCGAGTACGTCCAGTCGCTGGAGGAGGCGCGGGACACCGCCGATCTGCCGGAGGCGTCGGGCGAGGCCATCGCGCGCGAGTTCGAGCGCTATCTGCGGCGGCGGGACGGGGCCACCGGTCCCGCCGGTTCGCCGCAGCCGGGCGGTCATGCCACGGACGGTGGTGAGGGCGCGTCGTACCTGCGGGACACGTCCGGCGAGCGGACGCGTCCGCCGAAACCGTCCAAGCCGGGACGGCGGGCCGGCTCGGACGCCGAGGCGGCACCCGACGGGCCCACCGCGCAGGGGCCGGCGCCCGAGGGGGCGGTTCCGGACGAGCCGGCCTCGGACGGTTCCGTCAGCGAGGGCAGCGGCGAGGACTCCGGCGGCTCCGACTCCGCCGACACCTCGGACGACTGAGGCTTCCACGCCCACGGGGCGGTTCCCGCACGGGAGCCGCCCCGTTCCGGCACCCCGCACGACAGCGGCGCCGGGCGCGATGCCGATGGCTACGCGCAGGTGAACGCGGCCCCGGCCCAGTCCGCGTGGTCCCCGCTCTTGGCGCCGTTGGTGTCCGTCACCTTCAGCTCCACATGGCGTGCCCCACGCACGTCGACGTCCGCCGGGACGGTCGGCGAGGCGCCCGTCAGCTTCGGTGAGGTCCACAGCACCTCGCCGTCGGCCTCGACCGAGAAGGCCACCTCCCCGTAGCCGTTGATCTCGTCGTCGATGCCCACGTCGGCGGTGAACTTCGAGCAGCGCCCGCCCGGGTAGAGCTCGATTTCCGAGTCGGCGTGCGTGCCGATCCCCTTCTCGTACGTCTTGCCCGCGAGGGTCAGCGTGTGCCCGTCGCCGGCGCCCGACTCGCCGTTGCTGCGGTCGCGTTCGGCGGGGCCGTAGCCGTTGGTGGATTTCAGCCACACCATGTCGCTCGCCCAGGTGTCCTTGCCGGGCGCCTCGGGCATCACGCCGAGCGCGAACCGCTGGACGGCGGTGCGGTCCTGGCCCGCCGAGCGGTGCCGGACGCGCGCCGTCAGCGGTTGTTCGCCCGGCTTCGCGTCCTTGGCCGGGGTGAGGCCCACCTCGAAGCGGCGCGTGGTGCCCGCCGGGACGCGGTCCGCCCGTGCGGCGGTGACGGTCCATCCCTCGGGCGCATCGAGGGTGACGTCGACGCCGGTGGCGTCTTTCGTGCCGGCCGTGACGTCGACGACGACCTTGCCGGGGGTGCCCGCGCCCAGTTCCTGGCCGGCGGGGACGCGCACGGTGGCGGGCGCTCCGGGCACGGCGCCGCCGACGGCGCTCGTGTCGTCCAGGGTCAGCTCGAAGGCGCGGTCGGTGCGCCGGGACGGCGTCTTGACCCGCACCACACCGCCCCGGTCGTCCCGGTCGTAGAACCAGCCGTGCCCGGCCTTCTCGTACGCCTCCTTCGACGCGAGGCGCGGCAGGGCGCGGCCGTCCAGCCCGACGCGGCTCGGCGCGTCACCGGTGTGCAGCGTGAACGCGTAGGGCCGGGTGGCCTGTTTCCCGGCGAAGTGCCCCTCGCTCGCGCCGATCCGTACGCGCACGTCCCCCGGGCCGGAGCGCGGGGCCCGCACCTCCGCGCGCTGGGTGGCGTACTCCCCGGCGCGGTGGCGCCGGGTCACGCCGTCGTCCTCGTACAGCTCGAAGGAGGACTCGCCCTGCGGGTAGATGTCCCAGGCGAGCGGCGAGCGCGCCGTGCGGTCCGCGTAGGAGCGGATGCCGCCGGGCCACATGGGTACGCTCGCGCCGCCCCTGACGAACAGCGGCAGGGTGTCCAGGGGCGCGCTGTAGCCGTCGACGGTGGTGGGGCCCCGGTAGGTGCGTCCGCTCCAGTAGTCGGTCCAGGTGCCCTTGGGCAGGTAGATGCCGTCGCGTGTGGTGGTGTCCTTGTACACGGGGGCGACGAGGAAGTCCTCGCCGGTCAGGAACTCGTACTTGGCGGCGTCGGTCGCCGCCCTCGGGTCGCCCGGGTACTCCAGGGCCAGCGGCCGCACGGCGCCCACGCCGGTCCGGGTCGCCTCGTGGGCGTACGAGTACAGGTAGGGCAGCAGCGACTCGTGCAGCTTCAGGTATCTGCGGTTGATGGAGGTGTACGGCTCCCCGTACCGGAAGGGCTGCTTGTCGCTGGCGGCCCAGCCGTCCATCGTCATGGTGACGGGCAGGAACATCTTCCACTGGAGGTCGCGTACGTACGTCTTGGGGCTGCCGCCGAAGATGCCGTCGACGTCACCGGTGGTGTACGCGAGGCCGGACATGGTGGACCCGGCGTACGTCGGGATCTGCCAGCGGATGTACTCCCAGCTGCCGCTCTGGTCGCCGGACCACTGCACGCCGCAGCGCTGCGCGCCGGACCAGCTCTCGGGGGCCCAGGTGAAGCCGCGGGCGTCGCTGTTGTCCTCGATGCCCTTGTGGGCGTCCTTGCAGCCGTCGAGGGCCTTCTTGTAGCCGTCGCCGACCCAGGCGACGTCCAGCTTGGCGACGCGCTGGCCTGCCTTGACCTGCTCGGCGATCTTGTCGAGGCCGTCCTCGGTCCACAGGCCCATCTTCGTCTTGCGCTCGGCGAGGCCCTTGGAGGTCTCGGGGAGGTTCTCGTAACCGCAGCCGTAGCCGTCGTTGACGAGCATCCAGCCGTTCGGCATGTCGTGCTCGACGTAGCCGTCGGCGACCTTGAGGGCGTCCAGGGTGTGGCGCTCGCCGCGGTTGGCGTTGTGCAGGTAGCAGTCGGCGTCGCCGATCTCCAGGCCGTAGACGGGCGGCAGGAAGGGCTTGCCGGTGAGCCCGGTGTACTGCCCGATGACGTCCTTGGCCGCGTCGCTCCCCTTCCCCGCGAAGTAATAGGCGTCGAAGCGGTGTTCCTCCGCGGTGGCGGTCACGGGCTCGGCGAAGTCGTACGTGTTCGGGGCGTAGGTGTTCCGGAAGACGCCGTACCCTGCCGACGAGAGGTAGAAGGGCACGGAGTTGGGGTGCCCGCCGTCGTCCCAGTCGTAGTCGACGCCGACCTCGACCTTCTTGCCGCGGTGCGAGGTGTTGCCGCGGCCGTTCTGCATCCCGGCGCCGTAGAACTGCTCGTCGGCGCCGCGCGCGAGGCTCTGCGTGGTGGTGTCCTTGGTCCAGGTCAGGCCCTTGGACTCGGACCACAGGCGGGTGCCGTCGGCGCGGTACAGGGCGAAGCGCAGCGGCGACTTGTAGGCGCGCAGCGTCACCTGGGAGGTGCTCAGCTCGTAGCGGTCGCCCGTCTCCCGCCACGTGGTGCGCGGCGCCTTCCCCTGGGGCAGGACGATGTCCTTGCCGGTGGGGTCGGTGAACCGTCCGTCGGGGGCGAGTTCGAGCCGGAACGTGCGCGGCGAGACGAAGGTGACGCGGGCCTCGGCGTCGCCCGCCCGCAGGCGGTAGACGCCACCGGCGTGGTCGAAGCCGGTGACGTCCCCGACAGTGGTGGCGGGATCCTCGGCGGCCCGCGCCGGTACGCCGCCGCCGGGCACCGCGAACGCGGCGAGGAGGCCCAGCAGGGCGGTGGCGACCGCCGCTTTGAAGCGCGTGGGAGATCTCATGCCGGAGGTCTAGCGCGCCACCCCCCGCCAGGGCCATGGACTTAGCCACCCCACTCCTGGACTTCCGCCCCGCCCCCTCCCCCAAGAACCCACGCTTTCGGGCCGACGCCGCGAGAATTCGTCGCCCGCCCGGGGACTTTCAAGCCCGTCCGGCGATTGAGGACAAGCCCGAAGGGCGACCGACCGAGCTGAAGCAAGACCTACAAGGCCACGCCAAGCAACGCGTCGACGGCGCGCGACACAACCCCCGGCGCCCCCTCGTCCGTACCGCCCTCGGCGCCCTGCCGCGCGGCCCAGCGGTCGACGGCGGCCAGCGCGGCCGGCGCGTCGAGGTCGTCGGCGAGAGCCTCCCGCATCTCCTCGACGACCGTCTCGGCGGGCGGCCCGTCGGGACGGGACACGGCGGCGCGCCAGCGGCCGAGCCGCTCGACGGCCTCCGTCAGGACGGAGTCGGTCCACTCCCAGTCCGCGCGGTAGTGGTGCGCGAGCAGGGCGAGGCGGATCGCCGCGGGGTCGACGCCGTCGCGCCGCAGCTTGGAGACGAAGACGAGGTTGCCCTTGGACTTGGACATCTTCGCGCCGTCCAGGGCGACCATCCCGGCGTGGACGTAGGCCTTGGCGAAGGGGTATTCGCCGGTCAGCGCCTGGGCGTGCGAGGCGCCCATCTCGTGGTGCGGGAAGGCGAGGTCGGAGCCGCCGCCCTGCACGTCGAAGCCCATGCCCAGGTGGTCCAGGGCGATGGCCACGCACTCGATGTGCCAGCCGGGCCGCCCTCGCCCGAGGGACGCGCCGTCCCAGCTCGGCTCGCCCTCGCGGGCCGCCATCCACAGCATCGGGTCGAGGGGGTTCTTCTTGCCGGGGCGCTCCGGGTCGCCGCCGCGCTCGGCGGAGAGCAGCTTCATGGCGGCCGCGTCCAGCCCGGACACCACCCCGAAGTGGGGGTCGGACTCGACGGAGAAGTAGGTGTCGCCCTCCAGTTCATAGGCGGCGCCCATGTCCCGCAGGCGTTCGACGAGCGGCACGATGCCGGGTATCGCCTCGACGGCCCCGATGTAGTGCCGCGGCGGCAGGAGCCGCAGCGCGGTCATGTCCTCGCGGAACAGGGCGGTCTCGCCCTCGGCGAGAGCGACCCAGTCCTTGCCGTCACGGGTGGCGCGTTCCAGCAGCGGGTCGTCCACGTCGGTCACGTTCTGGACGTAGTGAACCTGCCGCTTGGTGTCGAGCCACACGCGCTGTACGAGGTCGAACGCGTTGTAGGTCGCCGCGTGACCCATGTGGGTCGCGTCGTACGGGGTGATGCCGCAGACGTAGATACGGGCGACGGGACCGGGGTCGAGGGTGACGAGCTCACCGGTCGCGGTGTCGTGGATCCGGAGGTCGCGGCCCTTGCCAGGAAGGGCGGGGACCTCAGAAGCGGGCCAGGCATGCATGACCTGAGCCTAACCGGACGGGGCGTCCGCATACGAGTGGGGATCATCGAATGCCGGCCGAAGAGGCCCTCTTGCGGTCCGCCCGAAGATGTGCGGGGCCCGTCCGCGGCGGCGTACGGCCCTACACCGGCGGCCAGGGAATCGCCGGCCACTCCCCCGACGGCGCCGGATGCCGCCCGGACTCCAGGAGGGACCGCACCCGCTCGCGCACCGCCTCGACCTCGACCTTCGTGAGGAGCGCGGCGAGCCGTTCGGCGAGGGCCCCGCCGTCCGCGAGCGCCTCCCGCAGGCCCCGCAGGACCTCGACGGCCTCCTCGGTCAGCGGCTCCCCCGCCCACCCCCACAGCAGCGTCCGCAGCCGGTCCTCGGCGTTGAAGGTGACGCCGTGGTCGATGCCGTAGAGGCGTCCGCCGGCGGCCAGCAGATGGCCGCCCTTGCGGTCGCCGTTGTTGATCACCGCGTCGAGCACCGCGAGCCGCCGCAGCCGGTCGTCGTCCGCGTGCACGAGCAGCGCGGTGCGCTCCTCGTCGACCTGGGCGCGTCCGACCGCCTTCCAGCCGTCCCCGGGCTCGTCGCCGTCGACCAGGGCCAGGAGCGCCTCGTCCCCGGAGGCGTCGATCCACAGCTGGCACATGCCCTCGCCGTACGGGCCGTCCCGCAGAACGGTCGGCGGCACGAGGTCCCAGCCCGTGGCCCGCGACACCTCGTACGCGGCGACCTCGCGCTGCGCGAGCGTGCCGTCGGGGAAGTCCCACAGCGGCTGCTCCCCGGCGACGGGCTTGTAGACGCAGGCGGCCTCCTCGCCCTCGTACGCGACCGTGCAGTAGAGCACCGCGTTCGAGGCCTCGCGGATCTGCCCGCGCACGGTGAGCTGCCCGTGCGTGAGGAGGGTACGGGGGTCGGTGGTCACGCTCCCCGCCGGTATCCGTTCTGACGCGGGCATACGTGTCCTTCCGGGTCGAGCGGGAGGCTGCACAGGGGGCACGGCGGGCGGCCCGCGTTCACGACGTCGAGGGCCCGCTTGGCGAAGGCGCGGGCCTGGGCGCCGGTGAGCCGCACGCGCAGCATCGGCGGGCCGTTCTCCTCGTCCTGAAGGAGCCTTTCCTCGGCCTCGGCGAGGTCGTCCTCGGAGTCGGCGTCCAGCTCGACGAGCGCCTGCGCCTCGACGATCATCCGCTCCTCCTCGCCGTCCCAGGCGAGGGCCATCGTGCCGACGCGGAACTCCTCCTCCACCGGGGAGTCGAGCGGCGCGCTGTCGGTGACCTCGGCGGGCGCGACAGCCGGCACGGCGGCGCTGCCCCCGCTGCGGCGCACGACCTCGTCGAGGAGTTCCTCCATGCGTTCGGCGAGCGCGGCGACCTGGGTCTTCTCCAGGGCGACGCTGGTCACCCGGACGCCGGCCGAGGCCTGGAGGAAGAACGTGCGCCGTCCGGGCAGCCCGACCGTTCCCGCGACGAAACGCTCCGGGGGGTCGTAGAGGAACACCTGACGGGACACGTCCTGTCTCCATTGGATCGACTGCAAAGGGGCTGCTTCAACTGGTGGGGCCTGCTTCAGCCCGCTTCACCCTACTGCGCGCGACGATCACGGTGCGCCCGCACCGCCCCCGACCGCCGCCTGGTCGCCCGGCGGTTCCTCCCGGGGGACGAGCGAGGCGAAGTCGCCGGTGTCCCCCAGGCGTACGAGGAAGGGGCGCAGCCGGGTGTAGCGGATGACGGTGACGGAGCAGGGCTCCACGGAGATGCGCTGGAACAGGTCGAGGTGGAGCCCGAGGGCCTCCGCGACGAGGGACTTGATGATGTCCCCGTGCGAGCACATCAGGTATACGGCGTCCTCGCCGTGTTCGCGCTCCACGCGCGCGTTCCACTCGCGCACCGCCTCGGCGGCGCGCGTCTGCATGGCCCGCATGGACTCCCCGCCGGGGAACCGGGCGGCCGAGGGGTGCTGCTGGACGACCTCCATCAGCGGCTCGTCGGCCAGCTCGGCGAGCTTGCGGCCCGACCAGTCCCCGTAGTCGCACTCCCCGATGCGGTCCTCGCTGTGCGCCTGGAGGCCGGGGCGGGCGGCGAGCAACGGCGCGAGGGTCTCCCGGCAGCGCTGCAAGGGGCTCGTGACGACCTCGGCGAGGGGGACGTCGGCCAGCCGGGCGGGCAGCGCGGCGGCCTGTGCGGCGCCGCGCTCGTCGAGGGCCACGCCGGGCGTCCACCCGGCGAGCAGACCCGCTGTGTTGGCGGTGGAGCGTCCGTGCCGGACAAGGATCAGCGTGGGCATACGGTCCACCCTAGGGCCTCTCTTCCGGATCCTGCCGGGCTCGCGGCGTCCGGCACGCACGCTCGCGGCGTTGTCGTCGGTCGCCGATGCTCCGCATCGACTCCCTCCTCCGCCTTGCGATCGCACGCACCAGACACCGCTCCCTGATCCGGCCTGATCCGAAAGAGAGGCCCTAAGCGCCCGGGGAGTGATACCTGCGGGGTGGCTGGGAACACTGCGGAGTGTGATTGTCGACTGTGCCATTTATCGAGAGGGTCGTCGCAGTGAGGGCCCGCATGACTTCTCCGACGCCTTGGACGAGGCGCGGACCATCGACGAGGCCTTCGTCTGGATCGGCCTGCACGAACCGACGGAGGCGGAGTTCGACAAGGTCAGCGAAGAGTTCGGGCTGCATCCGCTGGCCGTGGAGGATGCCCTCAAGGCCCATCAGCGGCCCAAGCTGGAGGTGTACGACGACTCGCTGTTCATGGTCCTCAAGCCGGTCGTGTACGAGCCGAACACCGACACCGTCTCCTCCGGCGAGGTCATGATCTTCGTGGGCGACTCGTTCGTGGTGACCGTCCGCCACGGCGAGGGCGCCCCGCTCGGCACCGTGCGTGACCGTCTGGAGGCCGATCCCGACGTCCTCAAGCACGGGCCGACGTCCGTCCTGTACTCGATCGCGGACGCCTCGGTGGACCACTACTTGGAGGTCGCCGACGAGTTGCAGGAGGACCTGGAGGGCCTGGAGACGGAGGTCTTCTCGCCGGACGGCGGCGGCTCGCGCCACACCGCGTCGCGGATCTACAACTTCAAGCGGCAGATCCTCGAGTTCCGCCGGGCCACCAACCCCTTGTCCCTGCCCTTGGCGCGGCTCTCCGGAGCGGGCCCCTTCGGGCCGCCGGTGCCCTTCGTGGACGAGACGGCGCGGCCCTTCTTCCGGGACGTCAACGACCATCTGACGCGCGTCAACGAATCGGTGGAGGGCCTGGACCGGCTGGTGTCGGACATCCTGTCCGCGCATCTGGCGCAGATGAGCGTCCGGCAGAACGACGACATGCGCAAGATCTCGGCCTGGGCCGCCATGGCGGCGGTCCCGACGATGATCGCCGGGGTCTACGGCATGAACTTCGACCACATGCCGGAGTTGCACTGGGAGTGGACCTATCCGGCCGTGATCGTGGTGATGGCCGTCATGGAAGTGGTCCTGTACCGCATGTTCAAGCGGCGGGGCTGGCTGTAGGCGGCCGCGCGCCCGGGTGCCCGCGAGAGGCCTACGCGAACTCGGGCGCGGGAGCGGACCCGCCCAGGGCGTCGCGCCGCTCGGGCAGCCGCAGGGACACCATCCGCCGCCAGCCGCCGAGCCGCTCGAACGCGTATACGGCGTGGATGCCCGCGGCGAGCACCTTCCGCTTCGTGGGAGGCCAGCGCAGGATGCGCCCCATGTGGTCCATCACGGCGAGGCTCACGTCGCGGTAAACCCGGATCTCGGTGTGGGCGCACTCGCGCAGGGTGCGCTGAATGGCGTGGCCGTGGCCGGCGGAGGCGAAACGCAGCAGCTCCTCGTGGCAGTACGCCAGGTGGTTGTCCTCGTCGTTCGAGATCATCCGGACGGCGCGGCCGATGTCCGGGTGGTCGGCGAAGTACTTCAGGAGCAGCCGCATCTGCTCGGAGGCGCGCTGTTCGGTGACCCTGCTGTGCGCGAGATAGGTCAGGACGTCCTGGACGGTCAGCGGCTCGTCGCCCTTGAGCTTGTCGTGCGCGAGGCCGATGCCGTGCTTCTCCAGCAGCATCGTGTAGTCGGTCTCGTGCGGGACCTCGACCGGCGTCAGACCGCGCTTCTTCAGCAGCGCGCCGAAGATCCTGCCGTGCTTGTCCTCGTCCGCCCCGTGCCGGGTGATCTTGGGGGCGAGCGCGCGCTCGCTCGCCGGTACGAGGGCGGCGATGCGGCCGTTCTCCCAGCCGCCCTGGGCCTCGCCGCTGGCGGCGATGGAGCAGAACAGCCGGAACGACTCGTCGTTGTCGAGGATCTCCTCGAAGACACCCTTGGCCGAAAGCATCGCTGGCACCTCCATGCGCCTGTCCGCGGACCGCCGCTGTCCGCGAACCTCCGCAGAGACCCACTCAAGTGCGCGGTTCACCCCCGGGCAACAGGGGCGCGGACCGACTGCGCCGAACGGGCGACGGCAAGGGCGGCCCCGAGGCCGTAACCCACCGGCTTTCGCGGCGTTGTTCCCCGTGACGGCCGTGGCGGGGAAGACCCCCCGAGCCCCCACCACGGCCGCGGAAATCCTCCCCGGCGCCGCGGAAACCCTCCCGGCCCCGCGGAAGGCCTCCCCGGCCCCGCGGAAGGCCTCCCCGGCCCGCGGAAATCCTCCTCGGCGGTTACGCCAGGCCGGCGCGCTCCAGCGCCTCCGTGCCGGTCCGCAGCGCGGCGATCCGGTCCTCCAGCGTGAAGCCCGCGGGCGACAGCGTGAGCGTGGTGACCCCGGCCGCCGCGTACGCCTGCATCCGGTCGGCGATCCGCTCCACGGAGCCGAGCAGCGTCGTCGAGTCGATCAGCTGCCGCGGAATGGCGGCGGCCGCGCCCTCCTTGTCGCCGGCCAGGTACTTGTCCTGGATCTCGGCGGCCTCCTTCTCGTATCCCATGCGCCGCGCGAGCTGGTTGTAGAAGTTCTGCTTGCGGCTTCCCATCCCGCCGACGTACAGCGCGGTGTAGGGCCGGAACATGTCCGCGAGCGTGTCGACCTGGTCGTCCCCGCCGACCGCGATCGGCAGCGTCGGGACGACGTCGAAGCCGTCCATGGTCCGGCCGGCCTTCTCGCGCCCGGCCCGCAGGTGCCGCAGGGCGGTCTCCTCCAGGTGCTCGGCGGCCGGGAAGATCAGCAGGGCGCCGTCGGCGATCTCGCCGGTCTGCTCCAGGTTCTTCGGGCCGATCGCGGCGATGTACAGCGGGATGTGCTCGCGCGGCGGGTGGACGGTCAGCTTGATGGGCTTGCCGGGGCCGCCGGGCAGCGGCAGTGTCCAGTGCGCGCCCTCGTAGGAGAGCCGCTCGCGGTTCATGGCCTTGCGGACGATCTCGACGTACTCGCGGGTGCGGGCCAGCGGCTTGTCGAACTTCACGCCGTACCAGCCCTCGGAGACCTGCGGGCCGGAGACGCCGAGGCCCAGCCGGAAGCGGCCGCCGGAGAGCGAGTCGAGGGTCGCGGCCGTCATCGCGGTCGTCGCGGGCTGGCGCGCCGGGATCTGGAAGATCGCGGACCCGATGTCGATGCGTTCGGTCTGCGCGGCCACCCAGGAGAGCACCGTCGCGGCATCCGAGCCGTAGGCCTCGGCGGCCCAGCAGACCGCGTAGCCGAGCCGGTCGGCCTCCTTGGCGACCTCGAGATTGTCCGCGTCCATCCCGGCGCCCCAGTAGCCGAGGTTGATACCGAGCTGCATGGCCGATCCCCTTACCGCTGTACTCATGAGTAACGTCCCTGTGCCGGGACTGTAGCGTGCGAACACCTGATCCGTCAGGGGCCCGTGGGGGCGCCGGACACCTCCCGGGTGACGTGGTTCTCCCCAGTCGCCGGTTTGTCCACAGGCTCGCCCGCCGCCCGGGCGCGGCCAGTAATCTCAGCGCCCATGGAGCAGAGGCATCTCGGCCGGACCGGCCTGCGTGTGTCCCGTATCGGGCTCGGCACCCTCACCTGGGGCCACACCGGGGAGAGCGACGCCGCCGACCTGTTGAAGGCGTTCTGGGAGGCGGGCGGCTCCCTCGTCGACACCGCCGATGTGTACGGCGACGGGGAGTCGGAGTATCTGCTCGGGCGCCTGATCGAGCGGCTCGTGCCCCGGCGCGACCTCGTCATCGCCACCAAGGCGGGCAGCGTGCCCGACCCCGAGCGGCGCTTCGACGGTTCGCGGGGCCATCTGCTCTCCGCGCTCGACGCCTCCCTCGCCCGCCTCGGCACGGACTACGTGGACCTGTGGCAGGTGCACGCGTTCGACCCGGCGACGCCCCTGGACGAGACCCTGCAGGCCCTCGACATCGCGGTCAGCAGCGGCCGGGCCCGCTATGCGGGAGTGTCCAACTTCTGCGGCTGGCAGCTCGCCAAGGCGGCGACCTGGCAGCTGGCCATGCCGGGCTCGCGCACCCGCATCGCCAGTACGCAGATGGAGTACTCCCTGCTGCAGCGCGGCGTGGAGCGCGAGGTGCTGCCCGCCGCCATCGACCTGGGGGTGGGCCTGCTGCCCTCGTCACCGCTCGGCCGGGGCGTACTCACCGGGAAGTACCGCCACGCCACGCCGGCCGACTCGCGCGGCGGCTCCGACCACATGGCGCCGTTCGTCGCGCCCTACCTGGACGACGCGGCGGGCCACATCGTGGAGGCCCTCGCGACGGCCGCCGACGGGCTCGCGGCGACGCCCCTCCAGGTCGCCCTGGCCTGGGTGCGGGACCGCCCCGGCGTGACCGCGCCGATCGTCGGCGCGCGCAACGCGCAGCAGCTCACGGCCGCGTTGTCAGTGGAGACCCTTAGTCTTCCTGACGAGATCTGCCGGGCGCTCGACGACGTGTCGGCGCCGGTGCACCGCTATCCCGATCACGACTGGAGCACGCTGTGAGTACGGAACCCGCCGCCGCGGAGGAGCCCGGGACCGAGGCCGCGCCCGAGGCCGAGCGGGACTCCGGGGCCGAGCCCCAGGACGACACCACGTCACCGGCTCCCGAGGCCGCCGACGCCACCGCTGACGGCACGCCCGAAGGGGCCGCGGAGGACGCCGCCGACGGTACGGCCGAGGGCGCCCAGGTGTCCGAGACCGAGGCGGAGATCGCCGCGCAGCGGGAGTTGCGGGAGCGCATCGAGCAGCGCAAGGCCGCCAAGGAAGGGCCGATCCAGGCCGGCACCAAGCTGAGCGGGACGGCCGCCGACCTGCTGGCCGCCGTACGCGCCGTGGAGAGCGGCGAGAAGCCCCTCGCCGGCGCCTTCCGGGAGCCGGAGCTCGCCCGGCGCAGGCCCGCGCCCGCCCCCGCGCAGGAACCCGTGCGCCCCCGGCAGCCGGCCGCGGCACCCGCCGAGGAGATGGTCGCCGCGGTCGGCGCCGTGCTCGCCGAAGGAGGGGCCCCCGCCGCCCTCGCCGCGCCCACGGCCGCCGCTCTCGGCGAGGGAGCCGCTGAGCGACTGCGCTCGGACCCCTGGCAGCTGCTGCGGGTGACGGGGGTGCGGCCCGAGCAGGCCGACGGGTTCGCCAGGGCGCTGCTGGGCCCCGAGTGCGGGCCCGACGACGAGCGCAGGGGCCGTGCGATCACCGGCTGGCTCCTGGAGCAGGCCGCCGTCGCGGGGCACACGGCGCTGGACGTCCCGGCGCTGACCGCAGCGCTCGGGCAGCGGGCCGTGCCGGACCCGGACGCCGCGCTGCAGAGCGCCCTGGCCGAGGGGGACGCCCTGGTCTTCCAGGACGCCCTCGAAGGGGCCGAGGTGCCGGTCCAGCGCTCGGACGACGAGAGCGCGCGGGACGGGGAGGAGGGCGCGGACGGCGAGCAGGAGCGCCCGGTGCGCGTGCTGATCGGCCTGGAGCGGTACGCGATGGCGGAGGAGAGCCTCGCCGACGGACTCGCCCGGATCATCAACTCCCTGCCCAAGGAAGAGGGCCCGGGCCCCGGGGCGGCCGAGTGGGAGACCGCGGCGGGGCAGGCGTCCGGCTCCACGGCCGAGTTGATCCGCGCCACCGCCGGGCACGGCCTCGTGCTGCACTCCGGCGGCGAGGCGGCGCGCGCGGAGCCCGCCGCGCTGGTGACGGCGGCCGCGGCGCTCGGCCTGCGGGTGTGCGCCGCCGCGCACAGCGTCGAAGGACGGCGCCGCCTCGCGCGGGCGATCGGCGCCGACGAGACGGCCGTGACGGTGGCGGGCCTGCTCTCCGGGGCCGAGGGCCCGGGCCGGGACGCGGACGGCGCCCTCGCGCTTGACCTGCTGGTCGTGCTGGACGCCCCGCAGTTGGACGTGGAGAGCGCGGCGATGCTCGTGGAGTCGCTGCCCGACGGCGCCCGCCTGGTGCTCAGCGGCGACCCGGGCGTGCTGTGGTCGGCGGGCCCCGGGCGGGTCTTCGCGGACCTCGTGGCCGCGCGGTGCTGCCCGCAGATCGTCTCGCGCACCCCCGACCCCGGGCCGCTCGGGGAGCTGACGTCGGGCATCGGCATCGGCGAGCTGAACCAGGTCGAGGCGCCGGGCAAGGAAGTCGTGCTCGTCCCGGTGCGCGACGCCGCCGAGGCGATCCACCGCACGGTGCAGCTGGTCGCGGACTCGGTGCCGAGGGCGATCGGCGTGCCGGCCGAGCAGACGCAGGTCATCACACCCGGGCACGGCGGCGCGGCCGGCACCCGCGCGCTCAACGCCGCGCTGAAGGAGCGGCTGAACCCCGGCCCCGGCCGCTTCGGCGGCTTCGACCCCGGCGACCGCGTCGCCCACGCGCCGGCGGCGGGCCGCACGACGCTCGGCCGGGTGGTGCGGGCCGACGCGGAGGGGCTGCACCTGGAGTGCGACGGCGCCCCCGTCGTCGTACCCAAGGAGCGGGTGGACAAGGAGCTGCGGCACGGCTGGGCGCTCACCGCGCACCAGGCGGCGGGCCTGCGCTGGCCGGCGGCGGTCGTGGTGCTCCCGGGTGACGCGGGGCAGTCGCTGACCCGCCCGTGGGTCTACACGGCGTTCAGCCGGGGCGAGCGGCACCTGTCGGTCGTCCAGGGCGTCGAGCAGGAGCTGCCCCGGGCGGTGGCGGAGCGCCTCTGGAAGGACCGCACGACCCGCCTGCGGACACTGCTGCGCCCCCAGGTCCCGACGTCGGCCTCCTGAGACCCGTCATCCGCCCCGGCGGCGACCTGGGGCGTGTGGTGAAAGTAGCGTCGTCCGCCCGCAGGGCGGGCCTGGCGGCGTCTGGTGCGTGCGCTCGCAAGGCGGAGGGTCGCCCCGATACTGG
>NZ_JBEXWC010000019.1:0-130746 GCF_040629635.1 Streptomyces sp. NPDC005898
GCCACCGCCGCTGCGGCCCGCCGTGGCCGGGACGCGGGCCGGGGGCCGGCCGCCGCGGCGCGCCTCGATGAGGGCGACGGCCCGCTCGGGCAGCCAGGCGGAGGCGGTGCCGCTGTCGTCGTTGTCGGCGCTCTCGGAGGCGAACAGGTGCGGGGCGAGCTGGGCCTGGAGATCGGCGGGGCTCGGCCGCAGCGTCGCCTCCATCTGCATGCACGACTCGATCAGCGGACGCAGCTCGTCGGGCAGCCCTTCGAGGTCCGGGCCTTCCCGCAGCAGCATGAAGACGGTCTCGACGGGGTTGGCGCCGTGGAAGGGGGCGTGCCCGGTGGCGGCGAAGACGAGGGTGGAGCCGAGCGAGAACACGTCGCTGGCGCCGGTGACGCTGCGGGAGTCCTTCGCCTGTTCGGGCGACATGTACGCGGGCGTGCCCACGGCGACGTTCGTCATGGTCAGCCGCGTGTTGGAGACGCCGGACGCGATGCCGAAGTCGATGACGCGCGGCCCGTCCTCGACGACGAGGACGTTGGACGGCTTGAGGTCACGGTGGACGAGACCCGCGCCGTGGATGGACTCCAAGGCCTCGGCCACGCCCGCCGCCAGCCAGCGCACGGCCTGGGTGGGCAGCGGACCGTGTTCATTCACTATTTCCTCGAGCGAGGGCGCGGGGACGTACGCGGTGGCCAGCCAGGGCACGGCGGCCCGCGGGTCGGCGTCCACCACCGCGGCGGTGTAGAAGCCGGACACGGCGCGGGCCGCCTCCACCTCGCGCGTGAAGCGGACGCGGAACAGCTGGTCCTCGGCGAGCTCGGTCCGTACCGTCTTGATCGCCACGCGCCGCCCCGACGCGGAACGCGCGAGATAGACCAGGCCCATGCCGCCGGCGCCCAGCCGGCCGAGGACCTCGAACGGCCCGATCCGCCTCGGATCGTGCTGCGTCAGCTGATCCACCACTTGCCCTGCCACCTCCCCGTACGCGGCCGCCGAAGAAGACAGCCCCGTGCAGCGTCTCACCACCCGAGCCGCTACGGCGGCACGCACCCCGATTCTTCCTGTCCGAGGCGGCCCTGGCGAACCCGGGGCGGGATCGGGGTGTCCCGGGGTGTCTCGGGGTTTCTCGGGGTTTCTCGGGGTTTTGCCGGACATGGGCCCACCCGTGCGCATGTCCGGCAGCTCAGTCCTGGAGGACGGCGAAGGTCGCCCCCTGGTTGTCCCGCAGGACCGCGGTCCGCCCATACGGGCTGTCGTGGGGCGGCAGCTGGACGCGTCCGCCGAGCCGGGTCACCGCCCGGGCCGTCGCGTCCGCGTCGGTGACGTCGAAGTAGAGCAGGAAGTGCGGGGGCGTCTCGGGTCTGCTGTATCCGTCGGTGGCCGGGGACATCAGGCTGCGCCCGCCGATCGCGGTGTCGGGGCCGGCCGGGGCCCCGGCGGGCGACCAGGTGCGGAAGTCGGTGCCGCCGAGGTCGAGGTCGTGGCCGCCGTAGCCGAAGACGTGCTCGTAGAAGGGGTCGACGCGCGTCTTGTCCCGCGAGTACACCTCGCACCAGCGGTACGTCCCGGGGCGCCGCCGCCTGCCGAAGCCCTGGTGGGTGCCGGCCTGCCAGAGCCCGAAGACGGCGCCCTCGGGGTCGGCGGCGAGCCCCATCGTCCCGGCGGGCCCGACGGTCATGGGCTCGGTGACCATGGAACCGCCCGCCCCCGTGATCCGCCGGGCCAGGGCGGCCACGTCGGGGGTGGCCAGATACACCGTCCACACGGTGGGCATGCGGCCGTCGGCCTTGGCCGCGAGGGCGGCGACGGGCAGCCCGTCGGCGTACGCCTGCGTGTAGTGGGCGTACCGCGGGCCCGCGCCCTCGTCGAAGGTCCATCCGAAGAGCTCACCGTAGAAGCGCTTGCCGCCCTCGACGTCCGGGAGCATCGCGTCGGCCCAGCAGGGCACGCCCTGCGCGTATCCGCCCCCTGTGTCCTGTTCTGCGTAGTCCATGCCAGTCAAGCTAACCGCCCGCCACGGCGCCCGCAGCGCATGTATTCGAACTGTCGCTCGATTCCAAAAAGGCGCGTCTCCCCCGCCCTCCCGCACCCCAACCCCATTTGCACTCGGCCGAATCGCGCTCCGATCACCCGTCGGTAAGCTGACGGCATGACAGGACAGGTACGTACCGTCGACGGCCGCGTGGCCGGCCGGCGCGGTCAGGCGACGCGTCAAAAGCTGCTCGACTGCCTCGGCGAGATGCTCAGCTCCTCGCCCTACCGGGACGTCAAAGTCATCGACGTCGCCCGCAAGGCCGGGACTTCACCCGCGACCTTCTACCAGTACTTCCCGGACGTCGAGGGCGCCGTCCTGGAGATCGCCGAGCAAATGGCCTCGGAGGGCGCCGAGTTGACCCAGCTGCTCGACGGTCGCTCGTGGGCCGGCAAGGCGGGCTGGCAGACCTCCCAGGATCTCGTCGAGGGCTTCCTGGACTTCTGGCGCAAGAACGACGCGATCCTGCGGGTGGTCGACCTCGGTGCCGCCGAGGGCGACAAGCGCTTCTACAAGCTCCGCATGAAGATCCTCAACTCGGTCAACAACTCCCTCGCGGACACCGTCAAGGAGCTGCAGGCCAAGGGCAAGGTCGACAAGGACATCAGCCCGGCGGCCATGGCGGGCTCCCTGGTCGCGATGCTCGCGGCGGTCGCCTCGCACCAGCGCGGCTTCCAGACGTGGGGCGTCAAGCAGAACGAACTGAAGCCGAATCTGGCCATGTTGGTACATTTGGGCGTCACCGGCAAGAAGCCGACGAAGTGACCGGCACGGCGGCCGGGCGGCTCCGCCCCTACATCGCCCGTTAGGGCACCCATCCCCCCAAGTCCTGTCAACCCGACGGCGGATCACCCCGGTGGTCCGCCGTCGCGGTATGCGCGCCCGCCCGCCGCCCAGAATATTTGCGATCGTCATCGGCTGAAGCCGTCGTTCGTGTGTTACAAACATTCCGGTCGACAAAGCTGCACCTGGGGGGTGGGGGCATGGGGGAACTTGCCGGCACGGAAGAGCCGCACGCCAAGACGCACGGCATCTCGCTCGCGACGCTGATCGGCGCGGACGAACTGTGCGTCGCCGTCTACCGCGCGGTGATCTCCGAACCGCAGTGGTCCGTGGCCCACGTCGCCGAGCGGCTCGGCGCCACGCAGGAGCGGGTACGGGAGTGCCTGGACCGCCTGGCGGAGCTGTCGATGCTCCATCTCCCCGAGGACGACGTGAGTCCCCTCCCCGTCCACCCCGAGGTCGGGTTCTCCGCCCACATACACCGGTGGGAGGCGCAGATCCACACCCAGCAGCTCGAACTGGCGGCGGTGCGGGCGGCCACCGCCGAACTGGCCGCCGCTTACGCGGCCCATCAGGCCAGCCGCAGCAACGCGGGCCTGGAGCGCCTCTACGGGGTCGACGAGGTGCGCGGCCGCCTCGCCGAGATGAGCCAGCTCGCGAAGGAGGAACTGCTGGCGTTCGTGCCGGGCGGTTCGATGAGCCCGGCGGCGCTGGAGGCCAGCCGGCCGCTGGACGAGCGGAGCCTGGCCGCCGGGGTGCGGCTGAAGACGATCTACCTCGACAGTGTGCGCAACGACCGGGGGACCACGGAGTACGCCCGCTGGCTCTTCGAGCGGGGCGGCGAGGTCCGGACGCTCCCCTCGCTTCCGCTGCGCATGCTGGTGGTCGACCGCACCAGCGCGGTGCTGCCCATCGACCCGGAGAACTCCCGCCTGGGCGCCGTAGTCGTGCGCTCGTCGAGCGTGGTCGCCGCCCTGCTGGCCCTGTTCGAGATGTCCTGGGACCGCGCCGTGCCGCTGGGCGGGCAGCAGGTCCCGGAGGAGACCGACGCCCCGAGCCCGCAGGAGGACGCCCTGCTCAAGCTGCTCGCCCAGGGGCACACCGACGAGGTGGCCGCGCGCAAGCTCGGGCTCTCCCTGCGGACCGTGCGGCGGATGATGGCCAATGTGGCCGGCCGGCTCGGTGCCCGCAGCCGCTTCGAGGCCGGGGTCCTCGCCTCCCGCCGCGGATGGCTCTGACCAGGGCCGCGGCGCCCGCCGGCCCCGGCGCGCGGCCCGCGCTCGGCGCCGAGGGCGCCGTCCGCTTCCTGCCACGGCCTCAAGCTGCCCGCGCGTAACGGGCACGGCCCGTGATCGTCTCTGGGATTCTCCTCCTGTGTACGCCATTCACATCGAGGTGTCTCCCCCTGGCCCCGGTCCCGCCCTCTTCGGGCTGGAGCAGCTGACCGCCGAGGCGTCCCGCGTACCCGGCTGCGTGGTGGAGCACTTCTACCAGCCGGCCCAACCCCATCGCGGACGCCTGGGCGTCCTCTTCGTGTCCGCCGCCTCCGCCGAGGTGGCGGGCAGTTGTGTTCTCGCGGCTGCCCGGACATTGCTCCGCGAGCCGCCCCACACGACACGGGCCTCGCTCCGGATTCCGCCGCCCGGAACGCCCTCCCGCATGTGCCACGGTGTCGTTTCCGTGCCCGCCGGGCACCGCGAATAGCCCTGTCCCCTTGCTGCCTCTGCACCTTGGTGCCAGCCAACTCCCTTGAACGGTCGCTTTCCGGCCAGCGAATATGGACACGTCGCCGACACCGCAGTTCGGCCGCGCTGATCCACTCATCGCATTCAAGGGCACCAAGAATTCTCGGAGGCGTATCAATGGGCCGCAGACTTCCCACCCTTATGGCCGCCTGTGCCATAGCACTCTCGGTCTTCGCCCTGGGTGGGTCCGAGCACCCCGCGCCGGCCCGCACCCTCGCCGACAGCACGACCGCGTCGCCGCTCACCTGGGGCTGGGACTGAGCGCGGGCGAGCCCCGGGCCCGACCGGCCAAGACCGTTTGTTCCAGCTGTTCCACCAGTACAGAGCGTCCAAGGAGGACACGTGAGCGCGCAAACGACGGAGAAGGTCTCCCTCTCGGCCCCCGGTACCTGGCGTGACCCGGACTCGCACTTCGAGATCGCGATGACGCACCCGTGGTACCGGATGCTGCTCCAGCTGACCGACGTCATGCAGCGGGCCACGGCGGAATTCTGGGCTCAGCGGAACGTCCGTGCGGCCTATCTCCCCGTGACGACCGGGTCCATATCCAGCCCCATGGGCCTCGGCAGCGACTCGTCGCCGGTGCGCATCGAACTGGAGGGTGTGCCCACCTATCTGGCCGATTCCATGCAGTTCCTCCTGGAGTACGGCTGCAGAATGTGGGAGGAGGGCTGCTATTACGTCATGCCCTCGTTCCGCGGCGAGGCACCCGACTCCACGCACCTGTGCCAGTTCTACCACTCGGAAGCCGAGCTTCCGGGTGATGTGGACGCGGTGATGGAGACCGTGGAGGCGTATGTACGCCACCTCGCCGGCGCCTTTCTGAAGGAAATGGGGCCGACGATCGCCGAAGTGGCGGGAGACACCGCGCACATCGAGCGGATGCTGTCCCTCGGCGCTTTCCCCCGCGTCTCCTTCTCCGACGCCGTCGCACTCCTCGGTGATTCACCGGAATACGTGACGGAATTGGCGGAAGGCGCCAGGGGCCTGACCCGCAAGGCCGAGCGCGCCCTGATGGACAAGTACGGCGAGTTCGTCTGGGTGACCCAGTTCGACCACCTCTCCGTCCCCTTCTACCAGGCCTTCGAGCCGGGCGACCCCTCCCGCGCCCGCAACGGCGACCTGCTGTTCGGCGTGGGCGAGACGGTCGGCTGCGGCGAGCGCCACACCACCGCCGAGGAGGCCCGCGAGGCGCTGGCCATGCACATGGTCCCCGAGGAGGACTACGCCTGGTACCTGCGGATGCGGGAGCTGCGTCCGATGAAGACCTCCGGCTTCGGCCTGGGCGTCGAGCGCTTCTTCCTGTGGCTGCTCAAGCACGACGAGATCCGCGACCTGCAGATGCTGCACCGGGTGAACGGCCGGCAGATCAACCCCTGACGGCGAACCGGCAGTCGCGGGCCACGGCCCGCACTCACCCCAGGAGAGTGCACCATCGACGTCGTCCTCGTGTCCGGCCTCGGGCCGACACTGAAGAATTCCGACTACCTCGCGGGCAGCATGCTCGACCGCCAGCACGGGGCGCAGAACACGGCGAAGTACCTGCGGGGCACCCGACTCGAGCAGTTCGGCCTCGACCGGCTCGGCTTCCGGCACAACGGCGCCGACTACCCCCTGCTGCGCCCCCGTTACTACAACGTCCCCCACCTGACGACCTTCGCCGTCCAGGAGATCCTGGAGCGGGCCGGGCACCGCACCGACACCTACGACACCACCAACCTGTGGGCACAGGGCGCTGTCTCCCCCGCGCCCCAGGGGTCGTACCGGGCGGCTCTCCTGTCGACCAGCTTCATCTGGACCGAGCGCGACCTGCGGCACGCCGTCCGCTGGATCGCCGAGACCTATCCGGGCATCCCCATCATCCTCGGCGGCCAGTACAGCAACCTCAAGTACGGCTCCCTGATGCGGGCGATCCCCGAGATCGACTACATCGTCCGCGGCGACGGGGAGGAGGCGCTGCCCGCCCTGCTGGACATGCTGGAGAACGGCGGATCGCCGGAGGCGGTCCCCAATCTCGTCTACCGGCACTCCCGCGAGCTGCTCGGCCACCGGATGAGCCCCTTCCGCTACCTGGACCTCGACGCGTTCCCCTCCCCCATGCCGAAGGGCAAGTGGCGCGTCATCCCCTACGAGTCCATGCGGGGCTGCCCCTTCAGCTGCAAGTTCTGCTCCTTCCCCGCGGCCAGTCCCAAGTGGCGCTACAAGTCCGCCCAGAAGATCGCGGACGACTGGCGGCGCTACGCGGACGAGAGCGGGGCCTCCTACATCTCCGCCATGGACAGCACGTTCACGGTGCCCCCGACCCGGCTGCGGGAGCTGCTGAAGCTCCTGCCCGACGTCGGCATCGGCTGGGAGGCGTACAGCAGGGCGAACGTGCTCAAGTCCGCCGAGCTGATCGACGCGATCGCGGCGACCCACTGCCAGTTCCTGTCCATCGGCTTCGAGTCGATGAGCGACAGCACGCTGCGCCACATGAACAAGAAGGTCACGCGGAAGGACAACCTGCGCGCCTTCCGCCTCCTCAACGAGGGCGGCCTCGGCTACCGCTGCTCCTTCATGGCCGGCTACCCGGGGGAGACGCCCGCGGACTTCTCCGAGACGCGGGACTTCCTGTCCCAGGAGTACGCGGGGCACTTCATGCTCAGCGTGTTCAGCATCTCCGACGAGACCATGCCTTTGTGGGAGGACAAGGAGGCGCTGCGCATCGAGGTGCACGACCCCGAGGACCCGGACTACTCCTGGTCGCACATCGGCATGGACGTGCACACCGCCCGGTCGCTGAACCACACGACCCTCGACCTGGTCCGCCGCGTCAACGACCGCGCGGTGCTGCGCCTTTGGCAGGCGGACTACCAGCACCTGCTCATGCCGCAGCTGGGCCGCTGGGAGAACATCGCGGTCGAGAAGGCCGTGGAGCGCATCGGCATGGCGCCGCGCGACTACACCGACGCCGGCGCGGCGGTGCCCTACATCCAGCAGCAGCTCGACGTCCTCGCGCGGTACGGCGTCTCGCTCTACCCGGACACCGGCGCCTTCACCGACCAGCCGCTCTTCCACTTCTGAAAAGGTCCTGAGCCTGTCATGAGCAGCATGAAGTCACTGCGCCTGCTGCCCGCCCCGGCACGGCGGCTGATCGCGATCAACGCGGTCAACGCGGCGGGCACCGGCCTCGTCGTGCCCCTCCTGGTCGTGTACCTGCACGAGATGCGGGGCCTGTCGCTGGCGACGGCGACGGGCGCGGTCGCGGCGACCTCGCTGGGGGCGCTGGTCGGCGGGCCGCTCGCCGGGTGGGTCTCGGACCGCTTCGGCCGGGCCCCGGCGGTCTGGGCGGCGCTCGTGTGCGCGGCGCTGGGAGCCGTCGGCTTCGTGGTGTCCGGCACGCCCGAGGCGGCTCTGGCGTCCGGGCTCGTCCAGGGTCTGGGCATCGGGGGCGCGATCACCTGGAACGCGCTGATCGCCGACCAGGTGCCCCGCGAGCACTGGTCGGTGGTCTTCTCGACCGACTTCGCGGTGGTCAACGCGGTGATGGGCCTCGGCGGTCTGGTCGGCGGCCTGGTGGCGGGCCTGACCGACTCCCTCCTGGTCTTCCAGCTGCTGTACGGGCTCGACGCGCTCTCCTTCCTCGCGACCGGCTTCCTGGTCTCCCGGCAGCTGCGGGGCACGGGCCAGGCGCGTGAGGAGGCGGGCGGGGAGCGGACCCCCCAGCCAGCACAGGCGGACCAGACGGAGCAGACGGAGCAAGCGGCCCCCGCAGGCCAACCCGGGCCGGCCTCCTACCGTGCCGTCCTGCGCGACCGCAAGCTGGTCGCCCTGCTGCTCGTCGTCCTGACCCTGTTCACGCTCGGGTACTCGCAGCTGAACTCCGGCATGCCCGCGATCCTGCTGGCCGACAGCACGCTGGGCCCCACCGCGCTCGGCGTGATGTTCGCCGTCAACACCGGTGCCGTGGTGCTCGTCCAGGTCACGCTCATGCACAGGTTCAAGGACCTCACCCCGCGTACGGCGCTGGCGCTGCTCGCCGGGAGCTGGGCGTTCTTCTGGCTCCTGATCCTCGCGGTCACCGGGCTCGGCGGCGGCGCGTACGCCCTGCTCAGCGGGGCGGCGGCGATGGCCGTCTTCGCCGTCGGCGAGTCCCTGCTGGCCGCGACCGGCCCGACGCTGGTCAACAGCTGGGCGGACGACTCCAACCGCGGCCGCTACAACGCCGCCTACGGGTTCGTGTGTTCGCTCGGTTTCACCGTCGGGCCGCTGCTGTCGGGCCGGCTGGTGGAGGACGGGCACGTGGTGCTGATGACCGCGGGGGCGGCGCTGGCCCTGGCCGCGCTGGGGCTCGTCCTGCGCGGGTCGCGCCTCCTGCCGTCCACTCCCCTGTCCGGATTCGAGGACGAGTCCCGGCCGGTCGTGGAGCCGGCCGAGTCCTGACCCACTCCCCCCGCCGTGTCCGCGTACCCCCGTACCCGCACGTTTTTCGAGCACAAGGAGACCGCCGATGAGCACCAAGATCCTCGTCTGCCGCTGGGACCCGTACATCCTCTCCGCCCTGCGTGCGGAGGGCGCGGAAGTGGCGCTGCTCTTCGACACGTTCGAGGCCGCCCACTTCCACGTCGACGAGGAGGTCCTGAAGACCCTGCCGTACGTCTTCCGCATCAACAGCTTCGACGACATGGACGAACTGGGCCAGGTCGCCACGGAGCTGAAGGGCGACGGCTGGATCCCGGACCGGGTGGTGAGCCTGTCCGAGTTCAGCCAGTACGGCGCCGGGTACCTCGCCCAGCTCCTGGGCTGCCCGCAGCCCACCCTGGAGATGGCCCTCAGGACCCGCGACAAGCGGGCGATGAAGCAGGCCGTGCGCGCGGCCGGTGTCGCCGTCACGGACTTCGTCCCGCTGCGCACCTCCGAGGTGGCGCGGGGCGTGCGCCGCACCGCCGACGAGCTGGGCTTCCCCGTCGTCGTCAAGCCCGCCGCCGGACTCGGCACGCTGGGCACGAGCTGGGTGCACTCCGAGGAGGCGCTGAGCACCCTGCTCCAGGAGGCGGGCGGCGACAACACCGAGCACTTCCTGCTGGCCGAGAAGCCGGTGCGGGGCGACGAGTTCCACGTGGACGCCATCTGGGTCGACGGGGTCTGCAAGGCGCTCGGCATCATGCGCTACCTGCGGCCGCGCCTCGCGATCGAGACGGCCGGGGTGGGCAACGGCTCCGTCCTGCTGCCGCGCGAGGAGTGGGCCGAACTCTACGCCGACGTGGAGGACATGCACCGGCGCGTGAACGGCGCGCTCGGCATCCGGGACGGCATCACCCACCTGGAGTTCTTCAAGGAGCCCGGCGAGCGGCGCATCGTCTTCTCGGAGATCGCCAGCCGGTTCGCCGGGGGCGGGATCACCCAGACCTGGCGCGCCCTCGGCGACGACCTGCGCATCGCGTGGATCAAGTCGGTCGTCGACCCGGGCCGGGCGGCCCCGTACGCGGACGGCGAACCCAGCCGCTACGTGGGCTGGATCAACCTCGCCCCGAGCGAGGAGGGGAAGATCGTCGCCGAGCCGTCCCAGGCCGACATCGACGCCTTCGACTACGTCCTGGAGACGGTCCGCCAGCACGGTGTGGGCGACGAGTACGGCGAGCCGCACCCCTCCGCCTGGTGCCTCTTCCTCATCTACGGAGCCGACTCCCTGGAGCAGTTCGAGGAGCGGGGACAGGAGTTGGAGAAGGCCCTGAACGGCGGCTTCCGCACCGAGCGGGCCGCCGCCTGACCACCGTCGCCCGCCCCCGGTGCCCGGCCGTGCCGGGACGGCACCAGCAAACCGCACCCTCTCAAGTCACCTGTGAGCGAGGAACGTCATGACCGAACTTCAGTACGACCAGGCAGTCAAGGGCTACTTCTCCGAGAAGGCGGAGGCCTACGACGACGTCGACCTCCAGCCCTACTGGATGCTCTCCGACCGCCTGCTCGCGACGGCCCTGCGCGAGGACGTGCTGTCCCGGCTGCCCGAGGACTTCGCGTTCCTCGACGCGGGCGGCGGCACCGGCCGCTGGACCTCGTTCTTCGCGGAGGAGGCGCCCAAGAGCACGGGCGTGCTGTTCGACCTCACCCGCGAGATGATCCAGGTCGCCGAGGCCAAGGCCGAGCGCCGGGGCTTCGCCGACCGCGTCGAGTTCCGGCAGGGCGACCTGGCCGAGGTCGGCCAGGCCCTGCAGGGGCGCAGCTTCGACCTGGCGTTCAACTTCCACAACGTCCTGGGCTTCGTCGCCGACCCCGAGCAGACGATCAAGGACGTGGCCGCGCTGCTCAAGCCCGGCGGGCTGCTGGTGTCGTTCCTGCCCAGCGTCTGGCACGCGGCGTTCTTCAACGTGGGCATCGGGCGCCTCGACGAGGCGGAGAAGGCGCTGACCGGCCGGGGCCGCTTCACCGACACCATGCCGGACATGCACCTCTACGACGTCGAGCGCATCGAGAAGATGCACGCCGCCGCCGGCCTGGAGCTGGACGTCCTCAGCGGCTTCCCGAACCTGATCTACCCCGGCTACCAGGAGACCCAGCTGCACGGCTCCACGGACCAGCTCGTGGACATCCTGGCGGGCGAGAACTTCGACCGGATCTTCGCCATGGAGAACAAGGTCCGCTCGGCCCCCGGCATCGCGGGCCGCGGCAACAACCTCTTCACCGTCGCCCGCCGCCCGGCCTGATGACCGCGGCCCAGACCGCGTCCGCGGACCCGTCGGCGTCCGTGGACCTGATGGCGGACTCCTTCGCACGCGACCCGCACCCGCAGTACGCCGTGCTGCGCCGCACCGCCCCCGTGTGGTGGGACGCGGCCACGGCCTGCTGGTACGTCACCGCGTACGAGGACGTCAACACGCTCCTGAGGGACGGCCGGCTGTCCGCGCGGATCGGCGCCGCCTTCCTCGGCGACCACGACCCGGCGACGCTGGAGGAGGTCGCCGACGTCACGCGATTCTTCGACGCCTGGCCGATGTTCACCGACCCGCCGGAGCACACCGCCGTGCGCTCCGCGGTCGGCCCGTCCTACCGCCCGGCCGTCGTACGCCCCTTGCGTACGGCGATCGCCGAGCGGGCGGACGCGCTCCTGAAGCCGCTGGATCCGGCGTCCGCCGATCTCCTCGCGGACTTCGCGCAGCCGCTCGCGGTCGGCGTGACCTGCGATCTGCTGGGCATCGCGGCCGAGCACCGGGACGATCTGCTGGCCTGGTCGGCGGACATCATCGGTTTCATCGGGGTGCCCCGGCTCGACCCGGGCCGGGCCCCCCGGGCGCGGCACGCCATCTCCCGGCTGCGGGAGCACATCACCTCCGTGACGCTGCCCGACGCGCGGGCGGGCCGGGGTCCCGCCCAGCTCGCGGCGTTCCTGCGGATCGACGAGGACCGGGCGGTCGCCCTGTTCGCGCAGATCCTCACCGGCGGCATCGAGCCCGTGGTGGCCTGCCTGGGGTCGGCGCTCACGCACCTGCTCGGCCCGCGGCGGCCGCTGCTCGACCAGGTCCGGCGCGGGGAGCTGGACGTCACCCGGCTCGTGGAGGAGGCGCTGCGGCTCGAAGCGCCCTTCCACTTCGTGCCGAGGACCGCGGTGCGGCCCGTCGAGGTGCGGGGGCGGGTGATCGAGGCGGGGCAGCGGGTGGCGCTGGTCGTCGCGGCCGCCAACCGGGACCCGGAGGTGTTCGCCGAGCCGGACCGCTTCCGCCTGCCCCCGCCGGACCGGGACGAGCGCCCGCAGCTGGCGTTCGGGGCCGGGCACCACTTCTGCCTGGGGGCGGGCCTGGCACGGCTGACCCTGGCGGAGGCGATCCGCGCGGTGGCCGAGTGGGTCGGGTCCGGCGAGGTCGGCGAGGTCGGCGCGGAGCGGGCACCGGCCTTCGGGCACACCGTGTGGCGTCGTATGGGAGTGGGGTACTGATCCGGTGCTGTGGACTCCGCGCATGGAATGGGACGCGCTGCCCGGCGGGTTGCGCCGACGCGTCGAGGAGCGTCTCG
This sequence comes from Streptomyces sp. NPDC005898, assembly GCF_040629635.1. Classification (NCBI taxonomy): domain Bacteria; kingdom Bacillati; phylum Actinomycetota; class Actinomycetes; order Kitasatosporales; family Streptomycetaceae; genus Streptomyces; species Streptomyces sp. NPDC005898. Next base: position 12,535 of record NZ_JBEXWC010000019.1, read on the forward strand.
GCTCGCCGGTGGTGCGCGTGGACGCGATCACCGGGGGCTTCTCGGCGGGCTTCGCAGGCATCGTCCGCACCGCCGGGCGGTCCCTGTTCGTCAAGGCCACCTCGGAGGCGGTGAACAGCCACGGCCGGGGCCTCTACCGCCAGGAGTGGCTCGCCTGTGAGCACCTGGCGCGGGACGCCCTGGACCCCGGCTTCGCCTGGGCGTTCGACTGGGACGACTGGACGGTGCTCGCCTTCCGGGCCGTCGACGGCCGCATCTGCTCGCCCGAGTGGCCGGCCGGGCAGCTGGCGGAGGTGCTGCGGCACCTGGCCGCGCACAGGACGGCGGCGCCGACCGGGCTGCCGCCGCTGGACGCCTACTTCGGGGACGCGTTCGCCGCCTGGGCCGCCCTCGACGCGGACCCCTCCTTCGACGCCTGGCCCACCGACGACACGGGCGGCGCCCTGCTCCCCGTACCGGAGTGGGTGGCCCTGTCGGAACACGCCCGCGGCGCCTTCGCGGGCGAGGAGCTGCTCCACGCCGATCTGCGCGCCGACAACGTGCTGTGGACCGGCGGCGCCCCGGTGGTCGTCGACTGGGCGTACGCCTGCCGCGGCGCGGCGGTGTTCGACCCGCTGTACCTGCTCCTGGAGGTGGCCTGCCGGTGGGCGGCGCCGCCCGAGGAGGCGCTGGCCGGGGTGCTGAAGGAGTACGGCCGTTCCGCCGAGGACGCCACCGCCCTGCTCGCGGTCTTCGCCGGATGGTTCACCTGGATGTCCCGGATGCCTCCCCCGCCGGGGCTGCCGACGCTGCGGGCGTTCCAGCGCGGCATGGCGGACGCGGCACTCGGCTGGTTCGCCCTCCGGACGGGGCGCACCCATGGATCACGACAGCACGGAAGGACGACACTGACATGACGGAGACCGCCCCGGGGCCGGCGCCCACCCTCGATCCCGGGATACGGGAGCGGCTGTTCGACACCGCGAGTTCCGTGGGGGACAGCCCCGCGACCCGCGCTGTGGTCCTCGGGTTCCTGGAGACGCTCACCGGGCGGGGCTACCGGCTGACGCCGCCGGTCTCCCTCGTCGAGGCCGACGCCACCGTCGCGTTCGTCAACGCCACCGTCACCCCGTACAAGGACACCCTCGCGGCCGGCCGCGGCATCGGCCGGATCTGCCACTACCAGCCGTGTTTCCGCGCCCACGGCGAACACCCCTGGCTGTTCGCCTTCGGCATGACCGGCCTGCTCGCCGACATCGACAGCGACGACGACCTGCGGTGCGTCACGGTGGACAGCCACCTCGCCACCCTCGCCGCGCTCCCCGACCACCGCGCCGACCGCCTCCACATCCTCGTCGACTCCCAGGACGCGGACCTGGCCGCACAGGTGGCGGCGGCCGTCGCCGAGCACGGCGGCCGGCTCCACGTGCTCGACGCCCCGCAGGTGTCCACCCGCTGGGAGTACGGCGAGGGCTACGACCTGCGCGGGCGCGGCATCACCTACTACTACCGGCGCCCCGACGTCGGCTGTGCCACGGAGTGCCGGCCCGACTGCCGGTGCGCACGCTGGCAGCCGCTGTCCAACCTGATCCTCGTCGAGGCCGCCGAGCGCCGCTACGCCGAGGTCGGGTTCGGCGTGGAGATCACCGCCGCGATCCCCTTCGGACCGAACGCCTACTCCCTGCCCGAGATCGCCGGGCGCGTCGAGGCCGCCGAGGAGGCGGGCCTGACCCGGGAGCAGGCGGCCGACGCCGTCAACCTCTACCGGGCGCTCGCCCTGCTGATCGAGCACGGCGCCCGTCCGGCGGGCAAGGGCCCGGGCTCCGTCGTACGCAAGTTCGTGCTGCGGCTCCTGGAGCTGCTCGCGCCCTTGAGCGCCCGGCAGACCGAGGCGCTCCTCGGCCGGTTCGGTGCCTCCGCCGACTTCCGCGCCGCGTTGGACGCCGAGGCGGAGCGCCGGGCCCGCGTCATGGCGCGCAACCTCAAGACCGCGGCGGCCGTACTGGACCGGAACCCGCAGACCCCCGACGCCGACCTCCGCGCCACCTACGGCCTCTCCGAGGCCCAGACGCGCACCCTGCGCGAGGCGCGGCTGCGCCCGCCGCGCCTGCGCGAGGGCGACGCGGTCACCGTGGTGTCGCCGTCGTGGCAGGGAGCGGCGGTCTTCCCCGACCGCGCCGCCCGAGGCCTGAAAGACCTGTCCGCCCGCACGGGCCTGCGGGTGACCCAGGCACCGCCCGTCGCCGGACCCGAGGCCGGGTCGCGGCACGCGCGGGCGCGGGAGTTCAACGCGGCGCTGCGGGACCCGGACGTCAAGGGCGTCCTGTGGATGATCGGCGGCCTCAACGCCACGGAGCTGCTCGACCTGATCGACTACGACGCGTTCGCCGCGCACCCCAAGGTCCTGTGCGGCTACTCCGACGCCACCGTGCTGCACCACGCGCTGTACGCCCGCACCGGAGCGACCACGTTCTACGGGCCGGCCGTCCTGTCGGAGTTCGCCGAGACCGGGGGGACGCCGGAGTTCACGCTGCGCTCGTTCCTCGACGTCACCACGCGTGGCTGGACCGGGTCGTTCCCCCGCTCCCCCGAGGTGCTCGACGAGTTCGTGGACTGGGCGGGCGAGGACCGGGCGCGCGTGGCCGAAGCGGCGCCCGCGCGGACCGTGCTGCGGCCCGGCACGGGCCAGGGACCGCTGCTGGCCGGCTGCGTCCCGAGCCTCCTGCAGCTCCTCGGCACCCCCTGGCTGCCCGATTACGCGGGGCACGTGCTGGCGTTGGAACTCACCACCGATGACGGCTACGGGCCCGCGCACGCCGCCCGTGACCTGTGGCAGATGCGGCACGCGGGGCTGCTCGACCGGGCCGCCGGGCTCGTCCTCGGCAGGCCCCGGCTCTGGAGTGCCGAGCAGCGGGCGCAGCTGGACCGCGCGCTGCTGGAGGTCTGCCACGGGCTCGCCTTCCCGATCGTGACGGAGTTCGAGTTCGGGCACACCGATCCCGTCCTGACCCTGCCGGTCGGTGTCCCCGTCGAACTGGACGGGGACGACCTGCGCCTGCTGGAACCGGCTGTCCGCTGACCGAAGTAGGAGAACTCATGCGTCTGTCGTCCGTCGGCACCAAGCTGGCCGGCCTCTCCGGTCTGCGGAGCATCATGGAGGACGTCGCCTCCAGCACCGCGGGCGCGGCGGAGGGGGAGTGGCTGAACCTGAGCGTGGGCAACCCCGCCGTGATCCCCGAGGCCCGGGAGATGTGGCGGGAGGCTCTGTCGACGGCGCTGGCGCAGGAGTTCGACCAGGTCAGCTGCCGCTACGGCGCTTCCCGTGGGAACGCCGCGCTCGTGGCGGCCATAGCCGACTACTTCCGGGCGGCGTACGGCTGGGATCTCGGCCCGGAGAACATCGTGGTCGGGCCGGGCAGCCAGATGGTGTGCTTCGCGGCGGCGGCGCTGTTCGCGGGCCCGGGCGCGGGCGCGGGTGCGGGCGCCGACTCCGGTGCCGGTGCCGACTCCTCTTCCTCTTCCGGTTCCGGCTCCGGCTCCGGCTCCGAGGTGATGCGCCGCCTGGTGCTGCCCCTGACTCCCGACTACACCGGCTATCAGGGCCTGTGCATGCACGAGGACGGCGTGGTGGGCCTCGCGCCCCGGGTCGGGACGGAGGGGGCCCATCGGTTCCGCTACTCCCTGGATCTCGACGCCCTCGCGCGCCGGCGGGACATCGGGATGCTGCTCATCTCCAGCCCCGGGAACCCCACCGGCAGATCCATCGACCAGGCCGACCTGGACGGCCTGATCGCGGTCGCCGCGGACCGCGACGTACCGCTCTTCGTCGACCACGCCTACGGCGCGCCGTTCCCGAGGATCGCCGACGTACAGGTCGAGCCGGTGTGGCACGAGAACGTCGTCAACTGCTTCTCCGTCTCGAAGGCCGGGCTCCCCGGTGAACGGGTCGGCTTCGCGATCGGCGCACCTCAGTACGTGGGTGCGCTGGCCGCCTTCATGTCCAACTCCGTGCTGCACGCTCCGCAGCTGCCCCAGGCCGCCGTGGCGCACGTGCTGCGCGGCGGGCGGCTGGACGAGGTCACGCGGGAGGCCATCGCCCCGCACTACCGCGAGAAGAAGCGGTTCATGGCCGAACTGCTCGAGGAGCAGCTGCCGAGCGGTCTGAACTGGCGGCTGCACTCCGGGGCCGGCGGGATGTTCGCCTGGGTGTGGATCGACCATCCGTGGTTCGACGACATGGAGCTGTACCGGCGCCTCAAGGAGAAGCGGGTGTTCGTCGTCCCGGGCCGGCACTTCTTCGTGGGCACACCGTCCGACCCCCTCCCGGAGGGCCACGCCACGCGCTGCTTCCGCATGAGCGTGAGCGCCCCCGAGAAGGTGATCGTCGAGGGCGTGCAGCGCCTGGCGGACACGCTGGAGGAGATGCGTGCGGAGGCGGACGACGCCTGATGCCCCGGGCCTCGCGGAACCCTGACGGGGCGGGCATACGGGGTGACGCTCGTGCCCTAGGGGTGCCTCAGTTGCCCTACGGGGCGTGCCGCGCGGGACCGGCCGCGCCCTACGGGACGCCTGCCGTGCCCTACGGGGTGCCCTCCCCGGCCCTACGGGGCGTGCCGTCGCGGGAGCGTCGCCGTGTCCCTACGGGGTGGCCGGACTCACCTCCCCGGGGCACCCACCCCCTCGGCGCCGAACAGGCCCGCCCCGTCGGCCGCGCGTGAGCGCAGGCGGTGCGGGGGCCCGAAGAGCAGCTCGTCCCCGGCCGCGCGCTTGAAGTACAGGTGTGCCTCGTGCTCCCACGTGAAGCCGATGCCGCCGTGCAGCTGCACGGTCTCCGAGGCGGCGAGACGCAGCGCGTCGAGCCCCTGCGCGAGCGCGAGCCCGCCGGCCCGTTCGGCGCCCGGCCCCTCCGTCCCGGCGGCCCGCGCCCCCGCCGCCCACGCCGCGTAGGAGACGGCCGAGCGCGCCGCCTGGACCTGTACGTACACCTCGGCGAGGCGGTGTTTCACCGCCTGGAACGAGCCGATCGGCCGCCCGAACTGTTCCCGGCGGCGCACATGGTCCAGGGTGCGCTCCAGCGCGCGCTCGGCCGCCCCGACGGCCTCGGCGGCCAGGACGGTGGCGGCGGCGTCCCCGACGGCGGCGAGCACACCGGGTACGTCACCGTCGTCGTCTCCCAGCAACTCGGCGCGCACATCCCGCAGTTCGACGCGCGCCTGGGCGCGGGTCTCGTCGAGTGAGGTCCGGCGCGTCCGTGCCATGCCGGGCGCCCCTTCCCGTACGAGGAAGAGGCGCGTCCGGGACCGGGCGAAGCCACCCGCGTGCGCGGCGACGACCAGCAGCCCCGCGCTGTGCCCGTCGAGCACCTGCTCGGCCTGCCCGTACAGCCGCCACCGCCCGTCGCGGATCCGGGCCTGGACACCGCCCGCGCGGCCGCCGCCCGCCCAGTCGCCGCGGTTGTCGCCGACCAGGCCGAGCGCGGTGGCGAGCCCGGCGCCGGGCACGGCGAGGGTCGCGGTCAGCTCGCCCGCCGCGATCCGGGGCAGCAGCGCGGCACGCTGCTCGCCGGTGCCGAGGGCGAGGACGAGCGGGGCGGCGAGGACGGCGGTGGCGAACAGCGGCGACGGGGCCAGGACGCGCCCCAACTCCTCGCCGACGACGGCGAGGTCCGCCACCGCGCAGCCCACGCCTCCGTACGCCTCCGGGAGCGCGAGACCGGGCAGACCGAGCTGTTCGGCGAGGACGGCCCACAGGGCGGTGTCATGACCGGCGGGGGTGCGCACGGCGGCCTTGACCTCGTCGGGGCCGCAGCGTTGGGCGAGGAGGTCGCGAAGGGTGCGGCGGATCTCCTCCTGCTCGGCGCTGAAAGCGGCGTCCATCGGCGGGCTCCTCCCCGGGCCCGGCGGCGGCCGGACCACGACTGACGGACATCTGTCGGGACGTCCGACGTCAAAACTGACGGCGCGTCATATTAGGCCCGCACCGCCGAGTTGCCCAGAGCGACGCCGTGGCGGCCACCAACGACACCCTCCTCCCAAGGGCCTCATCTGATGTACCGTCAGGTTCATGTCCGCCACCCTCCGCCGCTCCACCTCGCGCAAGGTCGCCGTCGTCGGGGTCGCCCTCTCGGACTGCGGCCGGGTCGAGGAGGCCACGCCCTACGCCCTGCACGCCCAGGCGGCCCGCCGCGCCCTGGCCGACTGCGGTCTGGGCCGCGAGGTCATCGACGGCGTCGCCTCGGCGGGCCTCGGCACCCTCGCGCCCGTCGAGGTCGCCGAGTACCTCGGGCTCGCGCCCCGCTGGGTGGACTCCACCTCGGTGGGCGGGGCCACCTGGGAGGTCATGGCGGCGCACGCGGCGGACGCGATAGCGGCGGGGCGGGCGAACGCCGTCCTCCTCGTGTACGGGTCGACGGCCCGCGCGGACATCAGGGCGGGGCGCCGCACGTCGAACCTCTCCTTCGGCGCGCGCGGCCCCTCGCAGTTCGAGGTCCCGTACGGGCACTCCCTGATCGCCAAGTACGCGATGGCCGCGCGCCGCCACCTGCACCAGTACGGGACGACCCTGGAGCAGCTCGCCTCGGTGGCCGTGCAGGCGCGGGCCAACGCGGCGACCAACCCGGACGCGATGTTCCGCGACCCGATCACGGTGGACGACGTCCTGGCCGGCCCGATGATCGCGGACCCGTTCACCAAGCTGCACTGCTGCGTGCGTTCCGACGGCGGCTGCGCGGTGCTGCTGGCCGCACAGGAGTACGTGGCGGACTGCGCGTCCGAGCCGGTGTGGATCCTCGGCACCGGCGAGCACGTGTCCCACACGACGATGTCCGAGTGGGCCGACTTCACGGTCTCCCCGGCGGCGGTCAGCGGTGCGCTCGCCTTCGCACGGGCGGGCGTACGGCCGCGGGACGTGGATGTCGCCCAGATCTACGACGCCTTCACGTACATGACGCTGGTGACGCTGGAGGACCTCGGCTTCTGCGCCAAGGGCGAGGGCGGCGCGTTCGTGGAGAACGGCCGCCTGCTGCGTACCGGCGCCCTGCCGACCAACACCGACGGCGGCGGCCTGTCCGCCCAGCATCCCGGCATGCGGGGCCTGTTCCTCCTGGTCGAGGCGGTACGACAGCTCCGCGGCGACGCGGGCGCCGGCCAGGTCCGACGCCCCGACGGCACCCTCCCGGAGGTGGCGGTGGCCTCGGGAACGGGCGGCTGGTTCTGCTCGTCCGGGACGGTGGTGCTGGGACGGGGGTGAGGGGGCGGGGGCGGGGGTTCCGTCGCCCTTGGCACCCGGCGCCCCGCGCCCGCCGCTCCGCGTCACAATCGGCGTATGAGCACTTCCGGAGCAGGATCGTCGCGGGACTCCGCGCAGGGGGCCGCGCCCCATTCGTCCGACGGCCAGGGGGGCGCGCCCTCCGCGGCCGCGTTCCAGGAGTTGCTGCGGGGCCAGCGCGTCTGGGACGTCGAGTTGCCGGCGTTCGACCCGGGCACGGCGCCCGCCACGCCGCTGCCCCTCTTCCGCGCGTGGTTCGCGGAGGCGGTGGCCGCCGGGCAGCCCGAGCCGCACACCATGGGCCTGGCGACGGTCGCCGAGGACGGCGGCCCCGACGTACGGACCGTGATGCTGCACGGCGCCGACGACCACGGCTGGCACTTCGCCTCGCACGCCGGCAGCGCGAAGGGCCGCCAGCTCGCCGCCCGCCCGGAGGCCGCCCTGCACTTCTACTGGGCCTCACAGGGCCGCCAGATCCGGATCAGGGGCAAGGTCACGACGGCCCCGCACACCGAGAGCCTCGCCGATCTGCACGCCCGCTCGACCGGCGCGCTGGCCGCCGCACTGGTGGGCCGGCAGAGCGAAGTCCTGCGTACGTACGGGGAGTTGGAGCACGCCTCCGACGCCGCCTGGGAGCGCGCGCGGGCCGAGCCGGACGCGGACGCGCCGACGTGGACGCTGTATGCGCTGGCCCCGTTGGAGGCGGAGTTCTTCCAGGGAGACGCACGGCGCCGGCACGTGCGCCTGCGCTACCGCAGGGCGCGGCCCGACGAAGGCTGGACCCGGGAACTGCTCTGGCCGTAGAGCCGTAACCCTGGCTGCAGCCCTCACCGGGGCCGCACCTGCCCCGCCTCAGCGGCCGAAGTCGTACTGGGCGAAGTCCCGCACGGGCCGGTAACCGATCCGTTGATAGAGCCCGTTGCTGGTCGGGTTGGCGAGGTCCGTGAAGAGCAGGACCTCGTCGGCGCCCGCGTCGAGGGCGGCGCGGGTGACGGCGACGGTCGCGGCACCGCCGTATCCCCGGCCGCGCAGGGTGGCCGGGGTGTAGACGGGGGCGACGCGGACCTGCCCGGCGGTGCGACGGGTGACGCCGGCCATCGCGGCGGGCGTGCCGTCGGGGGTCTCCCAGAGGGTGACGCCGCCATAGGCGAGACGGGCGCTCACCCAGGCGCCGGAGTCCATGGCGGGCGGCTCGCCGACGGCCTCGCCGAACTCACGGTGCCACCGCGCCAACAGCTCCCGGTCGCGTTCCTCGGCGACCCGGGCACGGCCGGGCGGCGCGGGCTCGGGCGGGGTGAGGGTGCCGAGCCGGTAGAGCCGCTGGCGGAAGCCGGGCGTCGCGGTGGCGCCCGTGTGCTTCGCCCAGGCCTGGGCGAAGGCCCGCGCGGTGTCCTGGTCGGCACCGACACCGGGCAGGTCACCGGTGACCTCGGCGAGCTGCCGGGCGAGGGCGTCGGCGGCTTCGACGGTGACGGGGCTGACCATCAGCCGGTGCGGCGGCGTACGCAGGAAGGCGCCCTGGACGCGGCCCGCGTCATCGGCGTACGTACCGAAGAGGGGCGCCCCTTCCCCGTACGCCTGGAGTCCCGAGACGCGCAGGGTGTCGGTGACGCTCAGGAGAGCGGTGTGCAGGGCTGGCGCGGAGCGCAGGAACTCTTCGGCGCGCCCGTGAAAGACGCCGAGGTCGTCGGTCAACTGCCAGTGGCCATGGGCATAGGCATGGGCACGGGCACGGGCACGCGCGTCGTGGGACATGCCCCATGATTGCCCGGACGGCCCGGCCCGCACAAAGCTTTTCCCGGGCCCGGGCCCGGGCGGCCTCACCGTGAGCCGCGTGACACCTGGCGGCCGGCAGCCGGTAGCCGACGGCCGATACTCGGCCTACTCGCCCGCCCCGGCGCTCACCCTGAAGACCGGAACCGCGAACCTCCCGCCCCCGTCCGCTCCGCCCCCGTCCGCTCCGACGCCGTCCACCCCGGCCTCGTCCGCCTGCGGCCCGAGGAGCCGGAACGTCACCTCCAGCGCCATGCCGATCCGCAGCCGTTCGGTCACCCCGGGGCCGACGAGTTCCGTCATCATCCGGGGTCCCTCCGCGAGGTCGACGACCGCGGCGACGTAGGGGACACGCGCGCCGAACGGTGGCAGGTCGTTCCGGTGCACCACCGACCAGGTGTAGAGCGTGGCGCGGCCGCTCGCCCGCTCCCAGGCGACGTCCTCGCTCCAGCACCGCGGGCAGAACTCGCGCGGATAGTGGTGCGCCGCGCCGCACGCCCCGCAGCGCCGGATCAAGAGCCGTCCCTCGGCGGCCGCGTCCCAGTAGGGCCGGGTGAACGCATCCGGCTCCGGAAGATCGAACCGCGCCTGCTCCCCGGCCGCGCCACCCCCGCTCACCGGAAGAGGCCGAGCGCGTGGTCGAGGGACCATGTCTGCCAGGACATGGCGAAGAGGGCGACCAGCGAGATGAGCGCCATCATCGCGTTCTGCCCCTGCTCGGCCCAGTCGTGGATCATGAGGACGAGGTAGAGCAGGTTGAGGAGCAGCCCGCCGACCAGGGCGACCGGGGTGAGGAACCCGAGGACCAGCCCCAGTCCGAGGGCGAGTTCGGCATGGACGACGACGTACGCGATCACCTTGGGGCGGGGCGCGACGACGGTGGCGAAGCCGCTGCGGACCACGCTCCACCGATGCCCGGCGGCGACGTCGGCCGCCCACGCGATCCCCGTGCCCCGTTCGAGCCAACCCTTCTTGTCCTTGTGACGCCAGCTCTCCAGCCACCACAGCCCGAGCCCCGCGCGCAACACGGCCACCCACTCGGCCCCGCTGAGCCAGATCGAGTCCACCCCGCCACCCCTCCCTCTGCCAAGCGCGGCGACGCTTCTGACGGTACGTCAGTTCAACCTGCTGACGCCGGAAACACAAGAGGGACGCAGCCCTCACGTACCCCGACCCGCAAGGTCCCGGTCACCGGGTGGTCCGTCCGGGGGCGGCTACCAAGCTCCACGGATCGCCGAGACCTGCGCCGCCCAGGATGTACGTCGTCCCGCCGTCCGCGAGCTGGTCGCCGACATGGCCGCACGGGACCGTCGCCGTACGCTGCCAGAGCTCCATCACTTCAGCCGCCGACTGGGAGTACCCGCGTGACCGAGCCGCAGCGCAAGCCCTTCCTGTACGTCGTCGTGTGCGCGGCCGGGGTCGCCGGAGATGTCGGCAAGCTGATCACCGCAGCGCAGGAGCGGGGGTGGGACGTGGGCGTGATTGCCACCCCGCAGGGACTCGGATTCCTCGACGCGGCGGCTGTCGAGGACCAGACCGGCCACCCGATCCGCTCGGCGTGGCGCTCACCCGGCGAAGCGCGACCGTTCCCGCCCGCCGACGCCATCGCCGTCGCGCCGGCCACCTTCAACACGGTCAACAAGTGGGCGGCCGGCTTCGCGGACAACCTCGCACTCGCCCTCCTGTGCGAGGCCCCCGGTATGGGAGTACCGACCGCGGTCCTGCCGTACGTGAACAGCGCCCTGGCCGCCCACCGGGCATACCGGCGAAGCCTGTCCGAGCTGGCAGAAATGGGCGTCCTGATCGGCAGCTACCAGCCGCATCTTCCGAAGTCCGGTGGAGGCGCCGAGCGCTTCCCCTGGGCGGAGGCAGTCGACCTCCTGACCCCGACAATCGGCGCGGATGCCCTGGCCGCTCCACTCAGCAACTGAACGGAGCGACCGTTCAGTTACTGAAGACGACCGGCATTCAGAGGCAGGACGTCAGAGCACGATGAAGACGTCAGAGCACGAAGACGCTCCCGCTGCCGTTCGGGTGGTGAGTTTCACCGGGATAGATGAGCCAGGTGACCTGTCCCGTGCAGTCCGGCCCGGAGTGCACCTCCGCGATCGCGTCCGTGTGATTGGCCACCACGGGCGGGACGAAGTCGCCAAGCGGGAAGCAACCGCTCGGATCCTGGTGGGCCACGCCGTTGATGACGAGCGATCCGTTGGCGGCGTAGGTGGTGCCCGGAACGGCGAGTGCGAGCGTCGTGGCCGCCACGCAAGTCCCCAGCACCCTCGCCATGCGTCGCATCATGCGCCTACCTCTTTCAGCGTCGCGCGGCCGCACCGACGCGGGCCACTTGGCAGCCGAACGTAGATGACCAGTCAGTCGGCGCCGCGCGCCCGGATGGGGGTGTCCGCCGCTACAGGCCAGCCGTGAGGCCACGGCGAATCGAAGGGGTGCCGACGGCGGCGAGGTTGACTCCCTCACCCGGCCACTCGGCCCGCCCCACACGGCTTAGTCCCTTGTCACATGTCCCGGCCGGGCGGTGTCTTCAGGTCGACAGCCTCGTGGTGGAGGGGAGCAGCGTCACGCGCATCCACGCGGTGGCGAACCCTCGGAAACTCACGCGCCTCGCCGAACCGGCCGGCCTCGCGAAGTGACCGGCAGCATGGCGTACACCCCGGCACGGGGCCCGGAACCGAGGCACCCCCTCGGGGCAGTTGGGTGCGTCGCGGTGCCTGCGGTGCGTCGCGGTGCCTACGGTGCGTCGCGGTGCCTACGGTGCGTCGCAGCGCCGGGTGCTCCAGGTGGGGATGTGCCAGCGCTCCAGCCGCCCCGCGCACTCTGAGCACCGCAAAACATCCCGGGAATGCCCACCACCTCCCCCCACCCCCTCCAGAGCCCGTGATCGATTCGCAACCGATTCCGGACTTGTCCGTCACCCGTCAAGTAAGCGCGCGGTTACTCTCCAGTCATGGCCGACCCGACAGCCCCGCCGACGACCCGCCCGCAGCCCCGCCACCCCGTGTACGTCATCGGTGGCGGGCCCGGTGGCCTGGCCGTCGCGGCGGCGCTGCGCGCGCGAGGCGTCCGCGCGGTCGTCCTGGAGAAGTCCGGGCACGTCGGCGCCTCCTGGCGCGGTCACTACGACCGCCTCCACCTGCACACCACCCGCCGCCTCTCCGCCCTGCCCGGCCTCGCCATGCCCCGGGCGTTCGGCCGCTGGGTGTCACGGGACAACCTGGTCCGCTACCTGGAGAAGTACGCCGCACACCACCGCCTCGACGTCGTCACCGGAGTCGAGGTGACCGGCCTGGAGCGCACCGCCGACGGCACCGGCTGGCTGCTGCGCGCCACCGGCGGCCGGGAGCTGACCGGCAGCGCGGTCGTGGTCGCCACCGGGCACAACCACACGCCCCGCCTCCCCGACTGGCCCGGCCGCGACACCTACCGCGGCGAACTGCTGCACGCCGCCGACTACCGCGCCCCGGCGCCCTTCGCCGGCAAGGACGTCCTGGTCGTCGGCGTCGGCAACACCGGCGCGGAGATAGCCGTCGACCTGGTCGAGGGCGGCGCCGCCCGGGTCCGCCTCGCGGTGCGCACCGCCCCGCACATCGTGCGCCGCTCCACGGCCGGCTGGCCCGCCCAGCTCACCGGCATCCTGTGCCGCAGGCTGCCGGCCGCGCTGGTCGACCGGCTCGCCGTGCCGTTCGCCCGGATCTCCGTCCCCGACCTGTCGGCGCATGGGCTGCCGCGACCGGACACCGGGCTCTACTCCCGGGCCAGGCAGGGCGCGATCCCCGTGCAGGACGTCGGACTGATCGACGCCGTGCGCAAGGGCCGGGTCGAACCCGTCGCCGCCGTGGAGTCCTTCGAGGACGGCAAGGTCGTCCTGGCGGACGGCAGCAGGATCGAGCTGGACGCCGTCATCGCCGCGACCGGCTACCGCCGCGCCCTGGAGGGCCTGGTCGGCGACCTCGGCGTCCTCGACGCACGCGGACGCCCCACCACGCACGGCCGCCGCACCCCGAAGCGGGCCCCCGGCCTGTACTTCACCGGCTTCACCAACCCCATCAGCGGGATGCTCCGCGAACTGTCCCGCGACGCCGAGAAGATCGCGAGAGCGATAGCCCGCCGCAGCCGCAAGTTGACCCCTTAAGGGGCGCGCCCGAAGCCCCCCCACCCCGGCCGATTCCCCCCTTGGCAGCGAGGGGATTCCACGCTTCCGTGGACGGCGGAACGGAACACGAAACCACCCCCGCCCCACGGAGCCACCGCCCCACGGCCCCACCGCCCCGCCGGTCCAACCGTCCAACGATTCAACGGTTCAACGGTCCACCGCCAAGGGCATCAGCCTTTGCCTGCACCACCATTCCTGACGGGGCGTCAGTTCAGTAATCTGACTGTGCGTCAGTAAGTGCTGTCACACAGGAGCGGGTGGACCGATGCTTGGATCGACTCACGGCACCTTCACCACCGACCCCCGCCGCGCCCATGTCGTGGCCTGCGGCGAACTCCCTCCCTCCGCCGTCCACGGCAGGGCCACCACGGCGGGCGACCTGGACGTCAGCGGCCGGCCGCTGCACGCCGACGTGCCCGACCTGGACCGCTTCTTCCGGCCCGAGTCCGTCGCCGTCGTCGGCGCCTCGGACACCGAGGGGCGGCCAGGCGCCGGCATCACCCGCCGGCTCATCGCCTGGGCCGAGCGGACCGGCGCACGCCTGCACCCCGTGCACCCCACCCACCGGTCGGTCTTCGGCATCCCCTGTTCCCCTTCCGTCACCGACCTTCCCGAACCGGTCGACCTCGCCGTCCTGCTCGTCGCCGACCCGCTGCCCGTGATCGAGCAGCTCGCCGAGGAGAAGGTGCGGTTCGCCGTGGCCTTCGCCGCCGGTTTCGCCGAGACCGGTGACCAGGGCGCGGCCGCCCAGGCCCGCCTCGCCGCCGCCGTACGCCGCTCGGGCCTGCGGCTGCTCGGCCCCAACACCAACCTCAACGCCTTCGAGCAGTTCCGCGACGACCTCGAGGGCCCCGCCATCGCGCTGATCACCCAGTCCGGCCACCAGGGCCGCCCCCTCTTCGGCCTGCAGGAGCTCGGCATACGCCTCTCCCACTGGGCGCCCACCGGCAACGAGGCCGACCTGGAGACCTCCGACTTCATCTCCTACTTCGCCGAGCGCCCCGAGGTCGGCGCCATCGCCTGCTACGTCGAAGGGCTCAAGGACGGCCGCGCCTTCCTGCTCGCCGCCGACCGGGCCGCCCGGCGGGGCGTGCCCGTCGTCGCCGTCAAGGTCGGCCGCACCGAGACCGGCGCCCGCACGGCGGCCTCCCACACCGGCAAGCTGACCGGGGCCGACGCGGTGGTGGACGCGGCCATGCGGCAGTTCGGCGTGATCCGCGTGGACGGGCTGGACGAGCTCCAGGACACCGCCACCCTGCTGGCCCGGGCCCGCGCGCCGCTCGCCGACGGCGTCGCCGTCTATTCGATCTCGGGCGGCACGGGCGCGCACTTCGCGGACCTGGCGACCGAGGCGGGGCTGCGCCTGCCCACGCTCCGCGCCGCCAAGCAGGCCGAGCTGCACCAGTGGATACCGCCGTACCTGAACGTCACCAACCCCGTCGACAGCGGCGGCCACCCCGTGGGCGACTGGCGGGGCCGCAAAATCATCGACGCGATCCTCGCCGATCCGCAGGTGGGCGTGCTCGTCTGCCCCATCACCGGCCCCTTCCCGCCGATGAGCGACCAGCTCGCGCGGGACCTGGTGGAGGCGGCCGAGCAGACGGACAAACTGGTGTGCGTGGTGTGGGGGTCGCCGGTCGGCACCGAGGACGCCTACCGCCGTACGCTGCTCGGCTCCTCCCGCGTCGCCACCTTCCGCACCTTCGCCAACTGCATCACGGCGGTGCGCGCCCATCTGGACCACCACCGCTTCACCACCGGCTACCGCTCCCCCTTCGACGAGGCGCCGCGCACCCCCTCGCCGTCCTTCCGCAAGGCGCTGGCCCTGATGCGGCCCGGCGAGCAGCTCAGCGAGCACGCGGCGAAGCAACTGCTGCGGGCGTACGGGATCCGCGTACCGCGCGAGCAGTTGGTGACCAGCGCGGCGGCGGCCGTCCGCGCCGCCGCGCTCGTCGGCTACCCGGTCGTCATGAAGGCCTCCGGCGCCCGGATCGCGCACAAGACCGAGCTGGGCCTGGTGAAGCTCGGGCTGACCTCCGCGAGCCAGGTGCGGGACGCCTATCGGGAGCTGACGGACATCGCCCGCTACGAAGAGGTGGCGCTGGACGGCGTCCTGGTCTGCCAACTGGTCGAGCCGGGCGTCGAGATGGTCGTCGGGGTCACCCACGATCCGCTCTTCGGGCCGACTGTGACGGTGGGGCTCGGCGGTGTGCTCGTCGAGGTCCTGCGGGACACGGCGGTACGGGTGCCGCCCTTCGGCGAGGACCAGGCGACGGCCATGCTGCGCGAGCTGCGCGGGCGCGCCCTGCTGGACGGGGTCCGCGGGGCGCCGCCCGCCGATGTGGACGCGCTCGTGGAAGTGGTGCTGCGGGTCCAGCGGATGGCCCTCGAACTGGGCGGCGAACTGGCGGAGCTGGACATCAATCCGCTGATGGTGCTGCCCCGGGGGCAGGGCGCCGTCGCCCTCGACGCGTTCGCCACCTGCCGCCCCTGACCGTGCCCCCGCCCCTCTCCCGGCGACCTGCCCCCCTGTCCCCCCGGCCCGACTCCGGACCCGGCCATCCGCCACCCGGCCACCCGGCGCACGGCCACCCGGCACCCGGCGCTCCAGGACACGGCGACCCGCGCCCCTGCCGGCCCGGCCCTCGAAACGGAGCCACTCCCCCATGACAGCCGCCTCCCCCTCAGCACGCGACGAAGCTCCCGAACCCCTGCGTCCCTTGATACGGCACACCACTGACAACGGCGTCTCGTGGATCACGTTCAACCGGCCCGAGGTCCTGAACGCCCTCACCTGGGACCAGCGCGAACGCGTCATCACGCTGCTCGACGAGGCCTCCGCCGACCCCGCCGTGCGGGCCGTCGTGATCACCGCCGTCGGCAAGGGCTTCTGCGCGGGCGCCGACCTGCGCGCGGCACCCCCCTCAGCCGAGACGTCCTCACCCGGCGAACGCCAGGCGCCGCCGCCCGCAGCACGCACGGCCGGTGACGTCGCCCGGACCATCAGGCGGGGCGCCCAGCGCCTGATCTCCGCGGTGCTGGACTGCGAGAAGCCGGTGATCGCCGCCGTGAACGGCACCGCGGCCGGCCTCGGCGCTCATCTCGCCCTCGCCTGCGACCTGGTGATCGCCGCCGAACCGGCGCGGTTCATCGAGGTCTTCGCGCGCCGCGGCCTCGTACCCGACGGCGGCGGCGCCTATCTGCTGCCCCGCCTGATCGGCCCGCAGCGGGCCAAGGAACTGATGTTCTTCGGGGACGCCGTGTCCGCCGCCGACGCCGAACGCCTCGGCCTCGTCAACCGCGTCGTACCGGCCGCCGACCTGGAGAAGACGGCGCGGGAGTGGGCCGAGCGCCTGGCGGCCGGGCCGACCCGGGCCCTCGCCCTGACCAAGCGCCTGGTCAACGCCTCCCTGGAGTCGGACCGCGCGACGGCCTTCGCGGCGGAGGCGGACGCCCAGGAGATCAACATGACCACGGCGGACGCGCACGAAGGCGTCACCGCCTTCACGGAACGCCGCGCCCCCACCTACCAAGGCCGCTGACAGCCCCCCGGGCCCCTCAAGGCCACCACCTCAGCCCCTCGTCCTGCTACACACCACCGCCGTACGCACCCTCCCCGCCACCGCCCGCGACGCCCCCACCCCCCCCCCCCGCCTCAACGGCCCACCGCCTCACGCCCCTCGCCCCCCTGCCTCGGGCGCCCCACCACCTCACACACCCCGGCCCCCTGCCTCAGAGGCCCCACTGCCTCACACACCTCGGTCCCCCGCGGCGACGGCCCACCACCTCGCATCCCCAGCCCCCCCACCTCGACGGCCCACCCCCTCACACACCCCGGCCCCCACCTCGACGGCCCCCACCTTGACGGCCCCGCCCCTCACCCCCGGCGCCGCACCAGCACCTCGATGTCCGGGGAGTCCGGGTCACCGAGCGCCACGAACAGCTCGGGGCGCTCCTCCGTTCCGCCGAGAGTCCACCGCTGGTCGCCCCCGCACGCATCGGTCTCCACCGCCACCGCCGGGCGCCGCTCGTAGAGCGCGTCGCCCATCGTCCACGTGCCGGTGGCATGACAGCGGGACAGCCCGCTGCCGTCGTACGCGTCGCCCAGCTCCCGCTCGAAGGGGGTGCCGTCCAGCACGGCCCGCCCGTCGCCCCGCAGCCGCAGGACCACGCTCTCGTCGTCCTCGCCGCGCCAGGTGCCGGCGAGCTGCGCGGCGGAGAGGTGCGGCGGTTCGTACTCCTTGAGGACCCCCGTCAGCGTGGCCAGGACCGCGGCGCCGAAGACCGCCGCGCACAGGCCGAGCGAGGCGAGCCCCGACAGGATCCACACCTTCCGCAGCGGCCGGCCCAGACGCTTCTCGCGCCGCAGGCAGTACGCGATGTTCAGCACGGGCAGCACACCGCTCGCCGCGCACCACAGCACCGGCGCCACGAAGGTCGCGCCCAACACCGCGAACAGGAGGCCCCACACGGCGGCGACCGGCAGCAGGCACAGGAGCGACCAGGCCCACTCGGGGCCCCGGCGAAGGCGCGCGGCGGCCAGGCGGCCGAGGCCGACGGCGGGGAGGGTGAGCACGGCGGCGTGCAGCAGGCCGAGGACCGGCAGCATGAAGGGGCCGAGGAGAAGGGCGCAGGCCAGCCCGAAGGCGGGACCGCCCGCCCCCCGGGCGTCGTCGTCGAGCGTCAGCGTGAACGCCACCACGCCGGCCACCGGCAGCTGCGCCGCGCACGCCGCCGACGCGGCCCGCAGCCGGATGTCGCTCCAGGTCCCGTCAGGGCCCGCTTTCTTGGCGCCCCCACCGGCGTTTCCCCACTTCATGGGCCTGAAGATACGCGTGGGGCGGGAGTGGCCCCGCCCCGCCCTTCCCACCCCTGCCGGGCTTCCCAACTGACGCCCCGTCAGCTTCAATGGACGGCGTGATGGGACACGCAGGAATGGCGGCCGCCGCCGTCCGGTACCTCAGGTCGGTCGGGGCGCCCACCTCGGGCCCCGCGCCGAGGACGCCTTCGGACGAGGACCTGCCGCGCCCCCGGCTGCGGGCGGTCGGCGACGACGAACGGGCCCCGCTGGACCCGGGCGAGTTCCGCCGCGTCCTCGGCAACTTCGCGACGGGCGTCACCGTGATCACCGCTCCCCCCGGCGAAGAGGGCGAAGGCCCGGCGGGCTTCGCCTGCCAGTCGTTCTCCTCGCTCTCCCTCGACCCGCCGCTGGTCTCCTTCATGGTGGCGCGTACGTCGACCACCTGGCCCCGCATCGCCCGCGCCGGCGTCTTCTGCGTGAACATCCTCGGCGCCGACCAGGGCGAGCTGTGCCGGGGCTTCGCGGTGAGCGGCGCCGACAAGTTCGCCGGGGTGGCCTACGACGCGGCGCCCGTGACCGGCTCCCCGCGCCTGGCCGGCGCCCCCGCCTGGATCGACTGCACGGTCCAAGCGGTGCACACCGGTGGCGACCACCTCATCGTGGTGGGCAGGGTGGACGCCCTCGGCACCACCGGCACGGACCCGGCACCGCTGCTCTTCCACCGGGGCGGGTTCGGCCGCTTCACGCCCTGAGGGCCGGGAGGGCCGGCAGGTCCGCCGGGTCGCGCCGCCGCACCACCAGGGCCATCAGCGCCGCCGCCGCGCACAGCGCCCCGGAGGCGTACCAGATCACGTCGTACGACCCGAAGGCGTCCCGCACGACACCGCCGAGGAACGCCACCACGGCGGCGCCCACCTGGTGCGAGGCAAGGACCCAGCCGAAGACGATCGCGCTGTCGTCGCCGTAGTGCTCGCGGCACAGGGCGAGGGTCGGCGGGACGGTCGCGACCCAGTCCAGGCCGTAGAAGACGATGAAGAAGAGCATCGGCGGGTGGACGTTCGGGGCGAGCAGGATCGGCAGGAAGAGCAGCGAGACGCCGCGCAGCGCGTAGTACACGGCGAGCAGGCGCCGCGCGTCGAAGCGGTCGGTGAGCCAGCCCGAGGCGATGGTGCCGACGACGTCGAAGACGCCGATGACGGCGAGCAGCGAGGCGGCGGCCGTGATGGGCATGCCGTGGTCGTGCGCCGCGGGCACGAAGTGGGTCTGGATCAGGCCGTTCGTCGAGGCCCCGCAGATCGCGAAGCTCCCCGCGAGCAGCCAGAACGGTCCGGTGCGGGCCGCCTTCAGGAGCACGCCGACGGTGCGCCGGGCGGCCCCGGCGACGGGCGGCGGCTTCGGGGCGAACTCCGTGGCGCCGTACGCCTTCAGGCCCACGTCCGCCGGGTGGTCGCGCAGCAGCAGCCAGACGAAGGGGACGACCGCCAGCGCGGCGAGCGCGACCGTCACGGCGGCCGGCCGCCACCGGTAGGTGTCGACGATCCAGGAGAGCAGCGGCAGGAAGATCAGCTGGCCGGAGGCGGAGGCGGCCGTGAGGATGCCGGTGACCAGGCCGCGCCGCTCGGTGAACCAGCGGTTGGTGACGGTGGCGGCGAAGGCGAGCGCCATCGAGCCCGAGCCGAGCCCGACGAGCAGCCCCCAGCACAGCAGGAGCTGCCAGGCGGACTCCATCCACACGGTCAGCCCGGAGCCGAGGGCGATGACGATCAGGGCGACCGCGACGACCCTGCGGATGCCGAAGCGGTCCATCAGCGCGGCGGCGAACGGCGCGGTGAGGCCGTACAGCGCGAGGTTGACGGAGACCGCGAGGCCGATGGTCCCGCGCGACCAGCCGAACTCCTGGTGCAGCGGGTCGATGAGCAGACTCGGCAGGGAGCGGAACGCGGCGGCGCCGATGATCGTCACGAACGCGACGGCGGCGACGAACCACGCCCGATGCACACGCCCCCCACGACGCCCCGCCCCAATCGCCCCCTGCGCCTCGCTCGGACCACTCGGCTCACTCGGACCGCTCAGGCCACTGGGACCACTCAACCCACTCAGGTCGCCCGGGCCACTCTGGCCACCGAAGTCACTCGGGCCACTCAGGTCACTCGGGCCATGGGATCCACTCGGCCCGGCGGTCCCCGCGGGCGGCTCCGTTGTCTGGGTCACGTCATCAAGGCTCGGGGACGGGCCGGCCCGAAACGAGTGGCCCGAAGGTCACGGTTCGCTAGGATCGGGCCATGCCCGCCTCCGACGGCACCTCTGGCCCGGCCCACCGGCCCGCCCCCGAAACCGCGCCCCGCCACCGCGTGGTCGTCCTCGCCCTCGACGGGGTGATCCCCTTCGAGCTGGGCATCCCGCAGCGGATCTTCGGCCGGGCGCGGGACGCCGCGGGCCGCCCGCTGTACGAGGTCGTCACCTGCTCCGTGCGGGCGCCGGGCCCGGTCCGGTCGGACGCGGACTTCGCGATCCTGGTCGAGCACGGCCCACGGGCGCTGGCCACGGCGGACACGGTCGTGATCCCGGCCTCGTACGAACTGGGGCCGGTCTACGAAGAGGGCCGCCTCACCGGCGAACTCGCCGCCGCCCTCGCGCACATCAGGCCGGGCACCCGTCTGATCTCGATCTGCACGGGCAGCTACGTCCTGGCCGCCGCCGGCCTCCTCGACGGCCGCCCGGCGACCACGCACTGGGCGAGCGCCGCCCACTTCCAGCAGCTGTTCCCGCAGGTCGAGGTGGACGCGGACGTGCTGTTCATCGACGACGGCGACGTGCTGACGTCGGCGGGCGTGGCCGCGGGGATCGACCTCTGCGTCCATCTCGTACGCCGCGACCACGGCACCGCGGTCGCCAACGACGTGGCCCGCCGCACGGTCGTACCGCCCCACCGCGACGGCGGCCAGGCCCAGTACATCCAGCGCCCCGTCCCCGAGCCGCGGCTGGCGACCACCGCGGCGGCGAGGGCCTGGGCGCTGGACCGCCTGGACCAGCCGCTGCGCCTGCACGACCTGGCCGCGCGGGAGTCCATGTCGGTGCGCACCTTCACCCGCCGCTTCCGCGAGGAGGTCGGCGTCAGCCCCGGCCACTGGCTGACCCGGCAACGCGTCGACCGCGCGCGTCACCTGCTGGAGTCCACCGACCTCTCCGTCGACCAGGTGGCGCGCGCGGCGGGCTTCGGCACGGCCCAGTCGATGCGCCAGCACCTACAGACGGCGCTCGGCGTCACCCCCACCACCTACCGCCGCACATTCCGCACCCTCACCCCCACCTGACACCACCCCGGCCCGTCCCGCCGGCCGCACCTCGCCCAGCACCCCGATCACGGTCAGCACGACGCCGAGCCCGACGCCCGCCAGGATCGCCGTGGACGGCGCGACGACGCTCAGCAGGCCGCCCGCGAGCGACCCGCTCGCCGCGTATCCGGCGCCCACGGCCGCGTACATCACCGAGTAGCCCGCAGCGAGGGCGCTGGGCGGCAGCGTCTCCCGCAGCGAGAGGTTCCGGGTCAGCATGGCGCCGGCCTGCAGGACACCCGCCACGCCCAGGACGGCCGCCAGTGGGCCCACACCCGACGGCAGCACGGCGACGACCGCCAGGCACCCCGATACGGCGAACATCAACACCATGCTCTGGGTGCGCAGGCGTCCCGGCCAGGACCGCAGCCCATAGACGAACGACCCGGTCGCGGAACCCACCGCGAGACAGGCCAGCAGCGGTCCTGCCCAGCCCACCCCGATCCCGCGCTGTTCCAGGAGCGCGGGCAGCACCAGCTCGGCCAGGGCCAGCATCGACAGGCTCGCCGCGCCGGTCACGAAGATCGGCCAGGCCCGCGCCAGGATGCGCACCATGGACTCCCCGCCCCGGTCGTCCGCGTCCGAGTGCCAGCCCACGGGCAGCAGCCACAGTCCGGCCACGGAGGCGGCCATCAGGCCGCCCGCCAGCAGCGGTGGCAGCACCGGCGAGGCGCCGAGCGCGAGGCCGGTCACGGCGGCGGGCGCCACCGCCCAGATGGCGAAGGTCAGCATGGACTCGACGGACAGGGCCTGCGCGACGGCCTTCTCCGGTATGAGGCCGGTCAGCAACGCGCGCAGCCCGCCGGGCGCGGCGGCGGGCGCGGCACCGGCGACGAAGGCGAACGTGCCCAGCACGCCGGGGTGCGCGTGCGGCAGCGCGCCCAGGGCCAGGAACGCGAGCGCCCCCACCGCCAGCCCCACGGCCAGCTGCGGCCGGGCGCGTTCGGGGCGCATCCGCATCCCGAGGAGCGGCGCCCCGACGATCTCCCCCACGACGTACACCGCGGCGAGCACCGCGCCCAGGGCGTAGCCTCCCGGGCGCTCGCGCACCAGGAAGACGAGAGCCAGCGGAGCCGCCGCCACAGGCATACGGGCGGCCACCGCCACGGCTCCCCAACGGACCACGTCCCCTGTCATGACCTCGCGATAGCTCATCCCCCGAACCTAACCGCCCCCACCGACACGCCGCTTCCCCGTTTCCCCTGGGGCCGTCCGCCCCCCACCGCCCCTCAAAACGTCAGTACCGCCCGTGCCACCCGCCCTGCCCCCGCGTCCGCCGCCGCCTTCGCGAAGTCCTCCACCGGGTAGGTCGCCGTCACCAGTTCGTCCAGGAGCAGCCGGCCCTCCCGGTACATCCGCGCGTACAGCGCGAAGTCCCGCTGCGGGTGCGCACTGCCGTACCGGCAGCCGAGTACCGCCTTGTCCAGGAAGAGCGAGGCCACCACGAACGATGCCTCCGCCGTCGGCCCCGGCATGCCGAGCAGGACGGCCTGCCCGTGCCGGTCCAGCAGGTCCACCGCCTCCCGTACGAGCGAGACCCGCCCCACGCACTCGAAGGCGTGGTCGACGCCCTGGGGCAGGACGTCGCGCACCTCGGCGGTCGACGTGAGGAAGTGCGTGGCCCCGAACCGGCGGGCCACCGCCTCCTTGCCGGGGTTCGCGTCGACGGCGACGATCGTCGCGGCGCCCGCGATCCGCGCGCCCTGCAGGACGTTGAGGCCGATGCCGCCCGCGCCGATGACCAGCACGGTGTCGCCGAGGCCGACCTCGGCCCGGTTCAGCACCGCCCCCACGCCCGTCACGACGGCGCACCCGATCAGCGCGGCCGACGTCAGCGGCACGTCGTCGGGGATGCGCACCGCCTGTACGGCCTTGACCAGGGTGTGTTCGGCGAAGGCGGAGGTGGCCGCGAACTGGTACAGCGGCTCACCGGCCCGCGAGAACGGCCGCTCCGGCGCCCCGATGGCCTTGCGGCACATGGTCGGCCGGCCCCGCCCGCACTCGGCGCAGACGCCGCAGCTGGCGATGGTGGACAGCGCCACGTGGTCCCCGGGGGCCACGTGCCCGACGCCGGGCCCCACCGCCGCCACGACGCCCGCCCCCTCGTGCCCGAGGACCACGGGCGGCGGGAAGGGGATGGTCCCGTCGAGCACGGACAGATCGCTGTGGCACAGCCCGGCCGCCGCCACGGCGACCAGCACCTCGCCCGGTCCCGGGTCCCGGACCGCCAGGTCCCGCACCACCTCGGCCCGTTTCCCGTCGAAGACGACACCCCTCACCACGCACCCCTCACCGAGGCCCCCGGGCCTCTCTCGGCAGACCGAGCACCCGCTCGGCGATGATGTCGCGCTGCACCTCGTCCGAGCCGCCGTAGACGGTGTCGGCGCGGCTGAAGAGGAACAGGCGCTGCGCGGCGTCGAGTTCGTACGGCGCCGCCGCCCGCCAGTCCGCGGGGCCGACGGCGCCCGCCGCCCCCCGCACCTGGACGGCCAGCTCACCGAGCCGCTGATGCCACCGCCCCCACAGCAGCTTGGCCACGCTGGGGGCGCCGGGCAGGGCCCGCGCCCCGGAGCCGAGCGTGCGCAGCGCGTGCCACCGCATGACCCGCAGCTCGGCCCAGAGCCGCTCCAGCCGTTCGCGCACCACGGCGTCCCGCACCGCCCCGGAGGCGACCGCCTCCCGGACGACGCCGGCCAACTCCTCGGCGAAGCCGATCTGTTGCGCCAGGGTGGACACCCCGCGCTCGAAGCCGAGCAGGCCCATGGCGACCCGCCAGCCGCCGCCGAGGCCGCCCACCACGTGCTCGCTTCGTGCGCGGGCGCCGTCGAAGAAGACCTCGTTGAACTCGCTGGTGCCGGTCAGCTGCCGGATGGGCCGTACGTCGACGCGGCCGGGCTGGTCCATCGGGACCAGGACGAACGAGAGCCCGCGGTGCCCCCGGGACCCCTCCTCCGTCCGCGCGAGGACGAAGCACCAGTCGGCCTCGCGCGCCAGCGAGGTCCAGATCTTCTGCCCCGTGACGCGCAGCCCCGTACCGTCGCGCACCGCCCGCGTCCGCACCCCCGCCAGGTCCGACCCGGCGCCCGGTTCGCTGTACCCCTGGCACCACAGCGCCTCGCCCCGCGCGATCGGCGGCAGGAACTGGGCCCGCTGCTCCGCGCTGCCGTACGCCAGGAGGGTCGGCGCGAGGAGGTTCTCGCCGATGTGCCCGCAGCGGGCGGGCGCCCGCGCGCGGGCGTACTCCTCGGCCCAGACGACCTGCTGGGTGAGGGTGGCCCGCCGGTTGCCGTACCCGTCGGCGTCCCAGCCGAGCCCGATCCAGCCGCCGCGCCCCAGTTCCCGCTCCCAGGCCCGGCGTTCGGCGCCACCCTCGTGCTCGCTGCCGGGCCCGCCACGCCCGCGTACGCGCACGTGCTCCCCGGTGAGGTGCCCGGCGAGCCAGCCGCGCGCCTCGGCGCGAAAGGCCTCGTCCTCGGGTCCGAAACCGAAATCCACCGCCCGCCCCTCTCCGCCTACGCGTTCGGGCGCGCCCCGTCGGCCGCCGCCCTGGCCATGTCCTGCACCCGCGCCAGCAGCGGCATGGGGTCGGTGCCGACCGTCCCGGGCAGGAAGTCGGCGATCCGCTCCGGCGTCCAGGACCCCTCGGCGTACGCGGCGCGCAGCTCGCGCGGCTGCGCCCACACGGCGATCTTGGGGCCGGCGATCGTGTAGACCTGCCCGGTGATCCGCTCCTGCCGGGCCCGGTCGCTCAGCAGGTAGACGACGAGGGCCGCCACGTCCTCCGGTTCGCCGATCTCCGTCAGCTCCATCGGTACGTTCGCCGACATCCGCGTCCGCGCGACGGGCGCCACCGCGTTCGCCGTCACCCCGTACTTGTGCAGGCCGAGGGCCGCGCTGCGCACCAGCGAGATGATCCCGCCCTTGGCCGCGCTGTAGTTGGCCTGGGAGACCGAGCCCTGATGGTTGCCGCTGGTGAAGCCGATCAGGGTGCCGGAGCCCTGCCTGCGCAGCACCGCCGACGCGGCGCGGAAGACGGTGAACGTGCCCTTCAGGTGCGTGGCGAGCACCGCGTCCCACTCCTGCTCGGACATGTTGAACAGCATCCGCTCGCGCAGGATCCCGGCCACGCACACCGCCGAGTCGAGGCGTCCGTACGCGGCGAGGGCGACGTCCACGAGCCGCTGGCCGCCCGCCATGGTCGCGATGTCGTCCGCGACGGCGACGGCCTCGCCGCCCGCCGCCCGGATCTCCTCGACGACCGCGTCGGCCACCTCGCTGGCCGGCGCGGCGCCCGCCACGGAGACGCCGTGGTCGTTGACGACGACCTTCGCCCCGTGCTCCGCCGCGGCGAGCGCGACGGCCCTGCCGATGCCGCGCCCGGCACCGGTGACGGCCACCACCTCGCCTGCCAAGAAGTTCCCCACGCCGGCCCCTTCCCGCGGTTTCTGACGGACCGTTAGATTTTATGGCCCCCCGGACACCGGAAGACAAGCCCCGCGGAGGATCCATGTCGCTGCCGCCCGAGTTCCACGACATCGCCGAACGCGTGAACAACTGGGGGCGCTGGGGCTCCGCCGACGAGATCGGCACGCTCAACCTCATCACCGACGGCGTCGTGCGGGCGGCCGCCGCCGAGGTCCGCTCCGGGCGCCGCGTCCCGCTCGCGCTGCCCCTGAGGGAGGACGGCGTCCAGACGGGCCTGATCCCGGGCCGGGTGAACCCGCTGCACGCCATGGTGCAGATCAACCAGGAGCTCTTCGGCCCCGGCACGGTCGCCACCAGCGACGACGCCGTGACGATGGGCCTGCAGACCGCCACCCACTGGGACGCCCTCACCCACGCCTCGCACTCCGGGAAGATCTACAACGGCCGCCGGGCGGACACCATCACGGCCCACACCGGCGCGCGGTTCAGCGGCATCGACAAGGCGCCGCCCGTCGTCTCGCGCGGCGTACTGCTCGACGTGGCGCGCGCCAAGGGCGTCGACCGGCTGCCGGGCGGCCACGCGGTGACGCCCGAAGACCTGGACGAGGCCGCGGAGTTCGGGCGCGTCGCCGTCCGCGCCGGCGACATCGTCCTGGTGCGCACGGGACAGCTCCAGGTGTATCTGACGGGCGACAGACACGCGTACGGGCATCCGTCGCCCGGCCTGTCGCTGCGCACCCCCGAGTGGTTCCACGCGCGGGACGTGGCCGCCGTCGCCAACGACACCCTGACGTTCGAGATCTTCCCGCCGGAGATCGCGGACCTGTGGCTGCCCGTGCACGCGCTCGACCTGGTGGAGATGGGCATGCTCCAGGGCCAGAACTGGAACCTGGAGAAGTTGTCCACAGCCTGTGCGGAAGTTTCCCGCTACACCTTCCTGCTGTCCGCGATGCCGGAGCCGTTCGTCGGCGGCACGGGGACGCCCGTGGCGCCGGTCGCGGTGCTGTGAGCGGACGTGGCGTCGCGCATCCGTCACCCCTCCCGCCCCGGGCCCCTTTCCTCCCGGACGGCGGCGCGTCGGGTCTCGCCCCGAGCGCGCCGCCGCGCGCCGCCATCCGGCTCGGCGCTCGACACTGCCCCCGCCCCCGGGGGGAGTCCCTCACGGCAGGTGAGGGGACCGACGCCGACCTCGCGACCCACATCTCGTCGAGGATCTCCGTCACCGAGCACCCTCGACGTCCCCTCGCGGCGAATCGCTGCACACAAGCGTGATCAATCGGACACGCCACGTCAACACCGTGCCGGGGATTCATGGACTATGCCCGAATTATCCCGCCCGCGCACAGGAGCGCGCACCGTGGCACACCACGGCGCACACGGCGCACGGGCTCAGACGGCCTCGTAGGCCACGTCGGCGTCGGTGTCCCCGTAGGACACACCGTCGAACGCCACGGCCGCGACGCCCGGTTCGCACCGGTCCACCTCGCACCAGATGCTCTTGCCGCCGCCCTCGGGCTGCCAGCCCCAGCGGTCGGCGAGACCGTCGACCAGCTCCAGGCCGCGGCCGCCCGTCTCGTCGCCCTGGGCGTGCCGCTGCCGGGGCGGGCGGGTGCTGCGGTCGGCCACCTCGACCCGGACCGTCCCCGGCGCCTGGGCGGGCACACCGGGCAGCAGCATACGCAGCACGGCCGGACAGCCGGTGTGCACCACCGCGTTGGTGACCAGTTCCGAGATCAGCAGGATCAGCGTCTCGGCCACCGGCTCGTCGACCTCTATCCCCGAGCCCGCCAGCCGTGAACGGGCCCATCGCCTGGCCCGTCCCACCTCCGCGGGATCGGCCCCGACCTCCAGCTGAACTTGAAGCACCTGCACCGCTCACACCATCCGAACCGGCGGACACATCGCCTCGCGACTCCACGGGGTCACGGAACGTGATCCCCTTAGGAGACAGCATGATTGACGTTCAGTCACCCCAACAAGCGCTTCGGGCATATTCCAGCGCGAAGGAGTACGCGTGCTGCATACTGTGCGACGCGTACCGCGGGGGGTCGAACAGGCGGGCACGGGGCCCCGTCCTGCGTCGCGAGCGGCGCGCATCGCCGGGTACGGCGCCGCCGCGGGGGCGCCACCGGGATGGCTCAGCCTCAGAACCACTCGCATCTGACACAAGGTACCCGAGCCGGACACCGACTCCGGGCCGTGACGAGTCACGCGTAGGACACAACCCGGTATCAACGCTCCGTAGTGTCACTGTCCGCATTCACAGCGCATCGGCAAGCGCTTCCGCCGCCGCGTCCGCCGACTGCCCCAGCTCCGCGCGCACCCAGGCCCGCTTGAGGTGCAGATGCACCTCGGCCTCCCAGGTGAAGCCCATGCCGCCGTGCACCTGGAGGCAGTCGCGCGCGTTGCGCACCGCCGCGTCGTCGGCCAGCAGCTTCGCGCCGCAGACCTCCAGCGGGTCGCCGGTCACGGCGGCGGCGTACACGGCGGCACGGGCGACCTCGGTGCGCACGAACATCTGCGCGCAGAGGTGCTGCACGGCCTGGAAGGCGCCGACGGGCCGCCCGAACTGTGTACGTACTCGGGCATATCGGACGGCCATCTCACCGGTGCGGGCGGCGCTGCCCAGCTGTTCGGCGGCGTGCAGGAGCGTTCCCCGGCCGGGCGCGGGCGGTCCCGGTATGCGGTGCAGCGGCGTCAGCGGGTCGAGCGAGCGCAGCGCCACCGCGCCGGCCGCGTCCCCCTGGACGACGTCCGCCTCCGCCAGCCAGGGCACCAGCGTCCCGTCGACGGCCGTCACGACGGTGTCCCCCGAAGCGGCGCCCGCCACCTCGCCCGCCGCCAGGAACGTCGCCACGGCGGGCCCCGGCAGCAGCGCCCGCCCCGCCTCCTCGAAGGCCAGTACGGCCTCCGGCCGCCCGAGCCCGACGCCGCCCCGCGCCTCGGGCAGCGTCAGCGCGAAGAAACCGGCCTTGCCCAGCTCCCGCCACAACCCCCGGTCGAGCCGGCCCGCGCCCTCGGGCGAGGGCTCCCCCTCGCCCCACCGCACGGCGTCCCGAGCGGAGAACCGCCCCTCCAGGAACTCCCGCACACCCGCCCGCAACGCCCGCTGGTCCTCCGTCGGTTGGAAATCCATACGGAGCCTCACCGCCCCTTCGGGAGGCCGAGGATCCGCTCGGCCACGATGTTCTGCTGGATCTGCGAGGTGCCCGCGGCGATCGTGTACGACAGCGACGACAGCCGCTCCAGGGCCCACGGCCGTTCGAGGTCCAGCGCCCCGGCCCCGAGCACCTGCGCGGCGGCGTCGTACAGCTCCTGGCGGGCGTGCGAGTACCGCAGCTTGAAGACCGAACCGCCCACGCCGGGCACGCCCCCCGAGCGCTGCGCCTCGCTCACGTTCCCCTGTGTGAGGCGCCACAGCGCCGAGAACTCCGCGGCGAGCCGTCCGAGCCTGCGGCGCAGCGCCACGTCGTCCCAGCGGCCGTTCGCGCGGGCCTCGCGCGCGATCTCGCCGAGGACGCGGCGGCAGGCCACCACCTCCCCCACGAAGGCGGTGCCGCGCTCGTAGGAGAGGGTCACCATGGTCACGCGCCAGCCGTCGTCCTGCTCCCCGACGCGGTTCGCCACCGGCACCCGCACGTCGTCCAGGAACACCTCGGCGAACTCGGTGGAGCCGGCCAGGGTGCGCAGCGGACGCACGGTGACCCCCGGGGCGTCCATCGGCAGGGCCAGCCAGGTGATGCCGCGGTGCTTGGGCACGGCCTCGCTCACCGGTGTCGTACGCACCAGGAGTTCGCACCAGTCGGCGACCTCCGCGTGCGACGTCCAGATCTTGGACCCGCGTACCACGTAGTGGTCGCCGTCCCGCCACGCGCGCGTGCGCAGCGATGCGAGGTCGGAGCCCGCGTCCGGTTCGCTGAACCCCTGGCACCAGACCTCCTCGCCGCGCAGCACGGGCGGCAGCCACCGCTCGCGCTGTTCGGGGGTGCCTTCACCGGCGATGGTGGGCCCGGCGTGCAGCAGGCCCACGAAGTTGGCGCCCACATAGGGGGCGCCCGCCTTCTCCGTCTCCTCCAGGAAGATCAGCCGCTGCGTGGGGGAGGCGTCCCAGTGCACCTGGCCGTAGCCGGCGTCGAAGAGCATGCGCTGCCAGCCGGTGTCGTACGCGCGCCGCGCCGGCCAGTTCCGCGGCGAGGGCGCCGGGGGCAGCTTCGGCAGTGCCGTGGCGAGCCACTCGCGCAGCCCGGCCCGGAAGGCTTCCTCCTGCTCGGTGTACGTGAGGTCCACGCGCGGCCTACTTGTCCAGGTCCAGGCCGAGCATGCGGATGGCGTTGCCGCGCATCAGCTTGTGGATCGTCTCGTCGTCGAGCCCCCGGACGTGGTCGAGGGCGACTTCCTTGGTGTGCGGGAAGGTCGAGTCCACGTGCGGGTAGTCGGTCTCGAAGGTGGCGTTGTCCCGGCCGACGACGTCCAACGAGGCCACGCCGTGCTTGTCGCGGAAGAAGCAGCAGAACATCTGCCGGTAGTAGTACGTGGAGGGTGGCTCGGGGATCAGGTCCTTCACCCCGCCCCACGCCCGGTGTTCCTCCCACACGTCGTCGGCGCGCTCCAGCGCGTACGGGATCCAGCCCATCTGCCCCTCGGAGTACGCCAGTTTGAGCGTCGGGAACTTCACAAGGACGCCGCTGAAGAGGAAGTCCATCATCGAGGCCATGGCGTTGTTGAAGGAGAGCGCCGCCTGTACGGCGGGCGGGGCGTCTGGCGAGGCGGCCGGCATCTGGGAGGACGAGCCGATGTGCATGTTGACCACAGTGCCGGTCTCCTGGCAGACCGCGAAGAAGGGGTCCCAGTGGCCGCAGTGGATCGAGGGCAGCCCGAGGTGGGTGGGGATCTCGGAGAAGGTGACGGCCCGCACGCCCCGCGCGGCGTTCCGCTCGACCTCGGCGACCGCGAGGCCGATGTCCCACAGCGGGATGATGCACAGCGGGATGAGCCGGCCGCCGCTGTCGCCGCACCACTCCTCGACCATCCAGTCGTTGTAGGCGCGGACGCAGGCGAGGGCGACCTCCTTGTCGTGGGCCTCCGCGAAGGTCTGCCCGCAAAAGCGCGGGAAGGTGGGGAAGCACAGGGACGCCTCGACGTGGTTGAGGTCCATGTCCTCCAGCCGGGCGACGGGGTCCCAGCAGCCGCGCCGCATCTCGGCGCGCGTGATGCCCTCCAGGGTCATGTCGTCGCGGTCGAAGCCGACGGCGGCGATGTTGCGCTTGTACGGGAACTTCAGGTCCTCGTAGATCCACCAGTCGGCGGGCGGCCCGTCGGGGTCCATGGTGATCCGGTACTTGCCGCCCACGTAGGCGAGTTCGCCGATGCCGGCCGTCAGGGGCCGCGGGCCGCGGTCGCGGTACTTGGCGGGCAGCCAGGTCTCGAAGAGGTGTGCGGGCTCGATCACGTGGTCGTCGACGCTGACGATCCGGGGAAGCTCGGTCATGGTCCCTCCTCCGGTCATCCCTCCGGCCCTTCCGGGTGATCTGATGACCCGTCAGATAGCAGGCTAGCCCCGCGCCTATGGACCGACAAGGCGCCGAGGCCTACGCTCTGCGCACGATCTGACGGCCCATCAGTCCAAGCGGTCCAAGCGGCCGCGCGTCCGTTCCTGGCCGACCCGGGGGGATCACTTGAGGACCACACGGCACGAGACCGCGCGCGAACTGGCCGCCTCGCGCACGCTCTGGGAACTGGTCGAGCGCCGCGCCGCCCGCACCCCCGACCGGCCCGTCCTCATCCAGGCCGCCGCCGACCCCGCCGACGACCGCACGCTCACCTTCGGCGCCCTGCGCGAGCGCGCCGAACGCGTCGCCGCCGGGCTGTACGGCATGGGGGTGCGCCCCGGCACGGTCGTCGCCTGGCAGCTGCCCACCCGCCTGGAGACCGCCCTCCTGTCCTGCGCGCTGGCCCGCGTCGGCGCCGTGCAGTCCCCCGTCATCCCCTTCTACCGCGACCGGGAAGTCGGCTTCGCGCTGCGGGAGTCCAAGGCGGAGTTCTTCGCGACACCCGGCGTGTGGCGGGGCTTCGACCACCGCGAGATGGCCCGGCGGCTCGGCGCCAGAGGCGTCTTCGAGGCGTACGACGCGCTGCCCGACGCCGACCCGGCCGTGCTGCCCCCGCCGCCCGCCGAGGGCACCTCGGTGCGCTGGATCTACTGGACCTCGGGCACCACGTCCGACCCCAAGGGCGTGCGGCACACCGACCGCTCGCTGCTCGCCGGCGGCTCCTGCCTGGCCCACGCGCTGCGCCCCACGGAGTCGGACGTCGGGTCGATGGCGTTCCCCTACGCGCACATCGCGGGCCCCGACTACACGATCATGCTGCTCCTGTACGGCTTCCCGGCGGTCCTGTTCGAGCACTTCACACTGCCCGACGCGCTCGACGGCTACCGGCGGCACGGCGTGACCGTGGCGGGCGGGTCGACGGCCTTCTACTCCCTGTTCCTCGCCGAGCAGCGCAAGCTGCCGCCGGGCGAGAGGCTCATCCCGACGCTGCGGCTGCTGGCGGGCGGCGGCGCGCCCAAGCCCCCGGAGCTGTACCACGCCGTCGTACGGGAGATGGGCTGCCGGCTCACCCACGGGTACGGCATGACCGAGGTCCCGATGATCACCATGGGCGACCCGGACGACACGGCCGAACACCTGGCGAAGACGGAGGGCAGGCCCCCGGACGGCATGGAGATCCGCGTCACCGGGCCCGCCGGCGAGCTGCTGCCCCCGGGGACGGACGGCGAGATCCGGCTGCGCGGGGAGGCCGTCTGCCGGGGGTACGTGGACCCGGCGCAGGACGCGGCCGCCTTCGACGCCGACGGCTTCCTGCTCACCGGGGACCTCGGCCACCTCACCGCGAGTGGCCATCTGGTCCTCACCGGGCGGGCCAAGGACATCATCATCCGCAAGGGCGAGAACATCTCCGCCAAGGAGATCGAGGACCTGCTGCACCGGCATCCGGCCGTCGCGGAGGCGGCGGTCGTCGGGCTGCCCGACCCCGAGCGCGGGGAACGGGTCTGCGCGGTCGTGGAGCGGCGGCCGGGCGCCGCCGAGCCGACCCTGGAGGAGGTCACCTCGTATCTGCGCGGGGAAGGCCTCTCCCCCCACAAGCTGCCGGAGCAGCTGGAGGTCGTCGAGGCGCTTCCCCGCAACGAGACGCTGCGCAAGGTCCTCAAGTACCGCCTGCGGGAGCGCTTCGCCCCGTCCTGACACCGGTGCGAACCACCCCCGGTCCCAGCTCCGTCCCCGCCCCCGGGGCCGGCGGTCTACTCGGAGACCGTGAAGTACTCCGCGACGGCCGTCACGATCTCCTGCTCGGCGACCTTGCCGTCGCCGTCGGTGTCGAGCGCGCGGGCCGCCGCGTCGGCGATGTCCTCGGGCACCTCCAGCGCCTCCAGCGCGCGTTCGATCTCGGCGGGGGCGAGCGATCCGTCGCCGTCCGCGTCGGCGACGGCGAGGGCCGCGTGCAGGAAGGGCCGGGCGATCTCCGCGAACCGCTCGGGGTTGTCCCGCAGCCGCTTCACCGCCCCGCCGATGAACTCGCCCCTGGTGATCCGCTGGTCGCCGTCGCGGTCCGCGATCCCGGCCATGCCCTGCCAGAACGCCTCGGCGCCGATATAGAGGGCCTGCCCCTTGTCGGACCGCGCCGTCGCGCCGAACTCCTTGCACAGGGCGGCCGCCGCCGTGCTGAAGTCCTCCCGGGAGATGTAGCCGTTGCCATCCTGGTCGAAGGTGGCGAACCGGGCCGCGATCCTACGCTCGTACTCGGCACTGTCCATGGTCTTCGGGCTGCCTCACTTCCGCGGTCGGGTGCTCTTGAGGGGATGGGTACCCACCGCGAGCGAGCGTACGTCCTTTGAGCCGCACCGATGGGTGATGTGCTGCACTGTCACCCGTGGAAGCTGTCGCGGCGAGTGTCATAGCGGTGCTGGGAACCCTCCTGGGCGCGGGTGTCACCCATGTCTTCCAGCGCGGGGCGATCGCGCGGACGGAGGACTTCACGCGCCGCGAGAAGCTCCGCCAGGAGCGCGTCGA
Source organism: Streptomyces sp. NPDC005898 (assembly GCF_040629635.1). Lineage (NCBI taxonomy): Bacteria > Bacillati > Actinomycetota > Actinomycetes > Kitasatosporales > Streptomycetaceae > Streptomyces > Streptomyces sp. NPDC005898. The sequence continues at coordinate 46,351 of NZ_JBEXWC010000019.1, forward strand.
CGCCTACAGCGCGTACGCGGGCGCCCTCGTCAACTACCGGCGGGTGCTGCTCGACCGGTGGTTCAGCAGGCACGAGAACCGGCCCGAGGACGGCGTCGAGTCCCGCTTCCGCTCCTACGAGCTGCGCTCCGCGGCGCAGGAGGCGCTGTTCAGGGTGGAGTTGCTCACGGAGGACGACGAACTGGCCGGCCTGGCCCGGCGGGCACTCGACGCGGTCACCGATCTGCACAAGGCCCGCGACCGCGACGAACTGACCGAACGGCGCGTCGTCTCGCTGGGCGCGGTCGACGCCTTCGTGTCGGCGGCCAAACGCCACGTCTGACGCGCGGGGGCTACGCGGAGAGCGGGGTGGCCTCCTCGTCCAGGGCCGCGCCGACGTCCGGGAAGACCTCGAAGAGCCTGCGGACGCCGAGGGCCGCGAGGACCCGGTTGACGTGGCTGCCGTCGACGGCGCCCTGCGCGGGCAGGATCAGCCGCAACCGGCCCCGGCAGGAGCGGATCAGACGGCGCGTGGCGATCAGCACGCCGACCCCGCTGGAGTCGCAGAACAGCACGTCGGACAGGTCCAGGACGACGCTGCGGCGGCCGTCCGCCACCGCGTCGTGCACCCGCTGGCGCAGCACGGGCGAGGTCAGCAGGTCCATTTCGCCGCGGACGCGCAGCACGGCCCAGCCGGACTCCTCGTCCACCGTCACCTTGAGCGTCACGCGTCACGCCTCTCGCTCGCCCTGCCCGTCCCGCCTCCCGGAGTGATCCGGAAGCGGTCCCTACGCTTCGTCCTGCTCGGCTGCCCCACCGCTTCGTCCATGAAACACCAGCGGACCCCCGTCGATATCATCCGGGATCCGGCCCGGCGCACGCTTTGCCGTAAACAGGAGTGCGCTGTCAGTGCCGCCGACTACATTCGAGGGGTAGTCGGAAAAACGGGCGACGACAGCACGGACCACAGCACGGACGGGCAGGGCGAGCGCGAGGGGGCCGCATGCCGAAGGACGCGCCGCGGCGCCGGGACCGCCGGATGCAGCAGCGGCTGGCGCACGGCGAGGCCGCCGCGCTGGGCGAGCTGTACGACCGCTTCGCCCCGCTCGTGCACAGCCTCGCCCACCGCGTCCTCGGCGACGAGGCCGGCGCCGACCGCATCACCCGCGAGGTCTTCGCCCACATCTGGGAGAACCCCGACGCGTACGACCCCCGCCAGGGCCCCCTGCGCTCCTGGCTCGCCGGACTCGCCCACCAGCGGGCCGTCCACCGGCTGCGGCAGACCGGGTCCGCCGCCCTCGCCCTCGGCGGCGCGGGCACCGCGCAGGACCTGGAGCGCAAGGTGCGGCGCGCCTCGGCCGCCGCCCGCGCGGACTACATCGTCACGGCCATGCCGGCCCCGCTGCGAGCCGCTCTCGAACTGGCCTACTTCCAGCGGCGCGACTACCGCCAGACGGCCGCCGACCTCGGCGTGACGGAGGACGAGGCCCGGCGCAGGCTCCGCCTCGGCCTCCAGCTCCTGTCCACGGCCCACGACAGCGCCGGTCCCTCGGCGGGCCCGTCCACCGGCTCCCCGCCCGGCCCCGGGACGACGCCGTGACCGGCGCCGACCGCCCCGAGCCGTACGAGGACCCCGAGAGCCGCGAGCCGCCCGGGGAACCGGGGCCGGCGGACGCCACCGGGGTGCGGGGCGGCCCGCGCATACCGCTGCCGCGCTCCTCCGTGGAGGACACCGGGCTGCCCGTGCCCGACGCGCCGGCCGCCGGGCAGGCGCCCCCTGCCGGCCCCGGGCCGCTCGTCCTGGACCACCGCGTCCTGCGGTCCCTGCTGGGTGCCTGGGCGCTGTCCGCGTGCTCCGCGGCGGAGGCCCTCGCCGTCGAGGAGCACCTGGGCGAGTGCGGGCCGTGCGCGCAGGAGGCGCTGCGGCTGCGGGACGCCGTCACCCTGCTGCACGCCGAGGAGAGCCTCGATCTCGACCCGGGCCTGCGCACCCGCGTCCTGGCGAGCTGCCTCGGCCGGCGCCCGCCCCGCATCCCGGTGCCCGAGTGGGCCCTGCCCTACGACGCGGAGAGCGCCCGCCTCGACGCCCTGCTGCGGGACATCGGCGGCCCGGAGTGGCACGCCCCGGTGCGGCTGCGCTGGTTCGAGCAGGACTCCCCGGTGAGCAGGAAGACCACCGTCGCCGGGATCATCGCGCACCTCCTCGCCGTCGACGGCCTGGTCGCGATCGCCCTCGGCCTCGACGACCCGCTGGGCCCCGAGGAGGCGGGCCCGCGCCACCCGACCCGCCGCACGGAGGCGTACTGGCGCGCCTCGCGCCTGCCGCCCACCCGCGCGGTGCGGGGCCCGTGGCGGGACCAGACGCACGAGATCGTCCGCACGGTGTCGTTCGCGGGCGACGGCTCCGGGCGGCTGCCGGTGCCGTACGGGACGGAGCAGACGCCGCCCGGCGAGGGGGCGGGGCAGAAGATCGAACTGCCGCTGCGGGACGCGATGGTGGACCGCGCCTTCGAGTGCTGGATCCACGCGGGTGACATCGCCCGCGCCGTCGACTACCCCTACGACCCGCCGGCGCCCCGGCACCTCCACCGCATGATCGACCTCGCCGCCCGGATGCTCCCCGCCACCCTGGCCGACCGCCGCCGCTCCGGGCTCGCCGCGCCCTCGCGGGATCTGGTCGCCGCGGGCGCGCCGGGCCGCAGCCTGCGCCTGGAGATCGAGGGGGAGGGCGGCGGCGAGTGGTTCATCGCGCTCGACTCGCCGGGCGCGCGGGCGTCCGCCGAGCGCGAGGTGGCCCATGTGGCGCTGGACGGCGTGGAGTTCTGCCGCCTGGCCGCGGGCCACGTCTCACCGGCGGAAGCGGCGGCGGGCCGGGGCGGCGACCGCGAGGCCGTCCGCGACGTCCTGTTCGCGGCGGCGTCCCTGAGCAGGCTGTGAGCCCACCGGCAGCCGTCGCCCCCCGGGCCCGCGCGCGGAGTTACGCGAAGACGACCGTCCGCCGCCCGTTGAGCAGGATCCGCCGCTCGGCGTGCCACTTCACGGCGCGCGCCAGTGCCTGGCACTCCACGTCGCGGCCGATCGCCACCAGCTGGTCGGGCGTCACGCCGTGGCCGACCCGCTCGACCTCCTGCTCGATGATCGGCCCCTCGTCGAGGTCGGCCGTCACATAGTGCGCGGTGGCCCCGATCAGCTTCACGCCGCGCGCGTGCGCCTGGTGGTAGGGCTTGGCGCCCTTGAAGCTCGGCAGGAACGAGTGGTGGATGTTGATGATCCGCCCGCTCAGCTCCTTGCACAGGTCGTCGGAGAGCACCTGCATGTAGCGCGCGAGGACGACCAGCTCGACCTCCTGCGACCGCACGATCTCCAGCAGCCGCGCCTCGGCCTGCGGCTTGGTGTCGCGGGTCACCGGGATGTGGTGGAAGGGCACGTCGTAGGAGGCGACCAGCTCGGCGAAGTCGGTGTGGTTGGAGACGACGGCGGCGATCTCCACCGGCAGCGCGCCGATCCGCGAGCGGAACAGCAGGTCGTTCAGGCAGTGCCCGAACTTGGACACCAGCAGGACGACCCGCATCCTGTCCTCGGCGCGGTGGAGCTGCCAGTCCATGTGGAAGGAGTCGCCGATCGCGGCGAAGCTCGCCCGCAGCTTCTCGACGGTCACCGGGGCCTCGGCGGAGAAGTGGACGCGCATGAAGAACAGTCCGGTGTCGTGGTCGCCGAACTGCTGGCTGTCCTCGATGTTGCAGCCGGTCATGAAGAGATAACTCGACACGGCGTGCACGATGCCCTGCTTGTCGGGGCAGGAGAGGGTCAGGACGTACTGCTCAGCGGGCGGGGCGGGGGCGACGGACTGCTCGTTCATGCGGCCAAGGTTCCCATACGCGCGGGGCCGGCGCGGCAGGCGTTCAGGCGGTTCGTGTCAGGATGCGCAGCACTTCGAGGGTCCGCGGCGGCTCGTCGGGGTCCTCGCCGTCCCCCACGGCCATGCGTACGTGCGCGTCCCGCGCCGCCCGTACCGCGTCGGGCCAGCCCGGGTGCTCCAGGTAGACGGAGACCATCGCGTCGGGCCCGACCTCGTGCATGATCCGCAGGACGCGCAGCACGGCCGTGTCGACGAGGGCCGCCTCCTGCGGGTCCCGGAAGATCGTCCCGACGTACTTCTCCGCGGACCAGTTGTCCAGCCAGGTGTCCTCGACCAGCCGGTACACGGCGTCGGTCACATCCCCGTACTCCTCGCGGCCCCCGAGCCAGCATTCACGCTGGAACGCGGGGTCGGAGAGCATGTGCAGCGCCGAGCGCACGTTGCTGCGCCAGCGCCACCACGGCATGTCATTGGTCGGCATGCCGCCCATGGTGCTGGAGCGACGGCCGCGACGGGAAGACTTCTCCGAACCTTGCACGGTCATCGATCGTACGTTCCCACCTCATGCACGCCAACCGGCCCCCGCCCGTTCACCTTCATGTCACTGTCCGTTGAAGGCGAGTCACTCCACGGTTGGTCCTCCGACGGCATTGTGCGGGGACATGACCGGCAGGCGACGCACCTTCCTTCCCCGCCCCCTTCGAACCGCGGTCCTCTCCGCGGCCGCCGCGGCGGCGAGTACGTCGCTGGTGACCGGCTGCGGGGTCATCCCCGGCGCCACGGGGGGCTCCGGGGATGGCCCCATCACCGTCATGACGTGGGCGCCCGAGAAGACCAGGGCCACCAACAAGCCCGGCGTCCCGGCCATGGCCCAGGCCTACGCGCGCTGGGTCAACGCGCACGGCGGCCTCGACGGCCGCGAGCTGCGGGTGCTGACCTGCAACGACCACAACGACCCGGTCGGCGCCGCGGACTGCGCGCGCGAGGCGGTCGACCAGGACGTGGCGGCGGTCGTCGGCGCCTACAGCCAGCACGGCGGCGCCGCCCTCGCCCCGCTGGAGGTCGCCGGCATCCCCTACATCGGCGGCTACGGCGTCACCGACGACGAGTTCAGCAGCCCCCTGTCCTACCCCGTCAACGGCGGCGAACCGGCGCTCCTCGCGGGCAACGGCCGCCAGCTCGCCGCGCGCTGCGACCGCGTCTCCCTGGTCCGCCCCGACACCCTCGCCGGCGACGAGCTGCCCAAGCTGCTCAACTCCGGTCTGCGCGACGGCCACCACAAGCCGGTCGCCGACATCCGGGCCCCCGAGGACGGCACCGACCTCACCCCGCAGGCCGAGCAGGCCCTCCAGCACGCGGGCACCAAGGACGGCTGTGTGACGGCGGCGCTCGGGGCCCGCACCGACACCTTCTACGACTCGTTCCGGCGCACCAGCGGCGACTATCCGCCGGTGCGGATCTCCTCCGTGCTCGGCAGCGTCGACCAGTCGCTCGTGGACCGCACCGGCGGCGCGAGCGGCCCCTACGAGGGGGCGTACGTCACCGGCTGGTACCCCGCGTCAGGCGATGCGCGGTGGGCGCGGATGCGCGAGGTCATCCGGGAGCAGGCCTTCGGCGACAACCGGGTAGACCCGGCCGACGCGGGCGTCCAGACGACCTGGATCGCGTACACCGTCCTGAAGCGGGCCGTCGAGTCGCTGCACGGCAAGGAGGTCACCGCCCGCACGCTGCGGCGCGCCCTAGACGGCGGGCTGCGGGTCGAGACGGGCGGCCTCACCCCGACGCTGAGCTGGCGCTTCGAGGACCTCATCGCGGCCGGCGAATATCCGCGCCTGATCAACTCCGGTGTCACGTTCCAGGTCGTGCGCGACGGGCGGCTCGTCCCCGCGCGCAAGGGGTTCGTGAACGTGGAGCAGACACTGGAGCAGTCGGCGTAGCCCTCGCCGGGGCGGGGACTACAGCTGGGACTTCTCGCGCGTGGTCAGCCCGTACTTGCGGGCGATCGCGTTCCAGTGGTCGGCCGCCTGCGCCTTGGCGGCGGTCGCCTCGCCGCTCGCGCGGTTGCCCGCGCCCTGCTGCGGGGTGCTGCGGGCCTGGCCCTTCCTGCACCCCTTCTTGTCGGCCACCTGGTCGGCCCAGGCCGCGTAGTGGTTGTCGGCGGACGCGGAGGCCTTCCACGCCTTGTTGAGGGAGGTCGTCAGCAGGTCGTTGGCCGGGAGCTTGTCGACCTCCAGGGCGGCGAGCCGTCGCACGAGGCCGTTGCGCTGGCGGGCGGCGGCGCGCAGGTCCTTCGCCGACTCGTCCAGGTTCTGGCACCGGCCGACGTTGCGTACGGCGGCGATGACCATGTCACGGCTGTTGTTGCTGTCGGCCAGCAGCTTGTCCAGGGCGACCGCCTGCTTCTTCGCCGGGTCGGCGGTGGGCGAGGGCCGGTCGTCGGCGGGGGCGGACGCGGAGACGGGCTCGCCCGTGGCCGCCTTGTCGTCCTCGTCGCCGCCGGAGCTGAGGAGCGCGCCCGCGCCGACGCCGAGCACGGCGATACCGACGCCGACGGCCACGATGAGCGGCACCTTCGAGCCGGTGCGGGTGCGGCGGCCGCCGTGGCCCCCCTCGCGTGCCGGGGCCGGGGCCGGGGCGGGCGCGGGGGCGGCGGCCGGGCTCTCGAAGCGGGGCATCTGCTGGGTGGAGGCGGGGCCCTGCTCGGCCTCCGGCTCGGTGCGGAAGAGGCTGTCGAACTCGGCGGGCGGCTGCCGGTCGCCGGGGGCGCCGGGGCGGATGCCGTAGGGCGCGGCGGGCGGCTCGGGCGGCACGGTGTTCCCGCCGGGGACGGGGGCGAGGAACTGGGTGGGCTCGCTGTCGGACGCCGGGCCGGGCGCGGGCGCCTGGGGGCGGCCCGGGTACCGCGAGGCGTCGGGGGCGGGCGCCTCGGGCGGCAGGGCGCCGGGTACCACCGGGGGTATGTACTGCGTGGCGCCCTCGTCGCCCCCGGCGGCGGGCACGGGCGGGATGTACTGGGTGGCGCCCTCGTCGCCCCCGGCGGCGGGCACGGGCGGGATGTACCGCGTGGCGTCGGCGTCGCCCCCGGCGGCGGGCGGCAACGGCATGCGCCGGGCGTCGTGGCCGCCCTGTGCGTCGTACCCCTGCTGCCGCGGGTCGTGGCTCTGCTGGGCGCCGTAGCCCTGGTTCTCGTGGGAGCCGCCGTACGCACCCTGCGGGCTCTGCGAGCCGTAGGCGCCCTGGGAGCCGTACGAGGCGTCCGCGCCGTACCCGGGGTCCGACCCGTACGAGGCGTGCGCGCCGTACGCGGGGTCCGATCCGTACGAGGCGTCCGCGCCGTACGCGGGACCCGAGCCGTACGAGGGGTCCGCGCCGCCGTACGGGGCCTGGGCGCCCTCCGGCGGCAGCGGCATCGCCTGGGGCGTCCCACCGTCCCAGGACGGGCCCTGACCGCCCGGCGGCGGGCCCGCCGTGTCGGGTCCCCAGGGCTGACCCCAGGGCGTGCCGCCCGCCGGGGTGGCCTGGCGGCCCGCGGTGCCGGGCAGCAGCGGCTCGCTGCCGTCCGCGGGCAGCACGACGCCTTCGTGGGCGGGCCGGTCCGCGGGCTGCCGCGGATCGGAGGAAGCAGCGCCCTGACCGCTCTGCTGCGTCACCGGGACTCCTACACATGGGGGACCTACGGAACCGTCGGCTCACGCTACCGGGTCCCCGCAAGCCTCTGCCACGCAGCTCAAAGTTACGGCTCCTGCCCAGCGCCGCGAGTAACAAAACCTCCCGCCCGGACGCTGATAGCATCCGCGCCTCACGCCGCCTGGACGTCGAGGCGCGCTCCGAACTCCCGTACCACCGGCTCCTCCCGGAAGGGTTCGAGGCGCTGCTGGAAGTCCTCCAGGTACTCCGCGCCGCGGTTGGAGCGCAGGGTGCCGAGCAGTTCCACGGCCCTCAGGCCCGTGTGGCAGGCCTGTTCGACCTCGCGCCGCTGCACCTGGGCCGTGGCGAGCAGGACCAGGCCGATCGCGCGGCGGCGGGCGCGTGTCTCCGGGTGCCCGTCCAGGGACTCCTGGGCGCTGCGCGCCGCGGCGTCGGCCTGGCCGAGGTCCCGGTGACAATGCGCCATTTCATCGGCCAGATACGCGTGGTCGAAGTGCCGGATCCACACCGGGTCGTCGCCGGACTCCCCCTCGCCGGCCGCCCGGTCCATCGCCTCCACCGCGCGTCCCGCCACCGCCTGCGTGGCCCGCGCGTCCCCGAGCAGGGCGTGCCCGCGCGCCTCGGCCGCGTAGAACATCGCCTCCGCGCGAGGCGTGACGTGTCCGCGCGCGCCCTCCTGCGCGGCCCGCGCCAGCTGTGCGATCTCGCGCGGGTTGCCGAGCTGGGCGGCGAGGTGGCTCATCGAGGCGGCCAGCACATACCCGCCGTAGCCCCGGTCGCCGGCCGCCTGTGCCAGCCGCAGCGCCTGGATGTAGTACCGCTGGGCGAGGCCGGGCTGGCCCGTGTCCACGGCCATGTAGCCCGCCAGCTCCGTCAACCGCGCGACGGCGGCGAACAGTTCGCGTCCGACCGCCTCCCGGTAGGAGCCGGCGAGCAGCCCGGAGACCACGGAGTTGAGGTAGTGCACGACGACGGGACGCACATGGCCGCTGCCGTACTGGTGGTCGAGGCGGGTCAGCGCCTCCGTCATCGCCTTGACCGCGGCCACGTCCGCCATGCCGACGCGCGGCCCGGCCGTCCGCCCGACCTGGGCGTCCGGCGAGGAGATCAGCCAGTCGCGGCTGGGCTCCACGAGCGCGGAGGCGGCGACGGTCGAGCCGGACAGGAAGTCCCGGCGGCCCACGTCGCTGCGCCACAGCTCGCAGACCTGCTCGATGGCGCCGAGGACGGTCGGCGAGAACTGCAGGCCCACGCCCGAGGCGAGGTTCTTGCCGTTCGCCATGCCGATCTCGTCGATGGTGACGGTGCGGCCGAGCTTGCGGCCGAGCGCCTCCGCGATGATGCCGGGCGCCCGGCCACGCGGCTGCTGCCCGCGCAGCCAGCGGGCCACCGACGTCTTGTCGTAGCGCAGATCGAGACCGTGCTCCGCGCCGCACATGTTGACCCTGCGGGCGAGGCCGGCGTTGGAGCAGCCGGCTTCCTGGATGAGCGCTTGCAGCCGTTCGTTGGGCTGCCGCGCGACGAGAGGCCTGGCGGCCATGGCGTACCCCCTGAGTGCACCGTCGACCATCGGGAACGGGGCGGCCTTCGAGACCGCCTCACGACGATCAATGCCCGTGCGGCAAGGCGAAGATGCGCCACGAAAGAGGCATAAGAAGCCATGAAGAACCACAAGTACGACAATGTGCCGACCGGCGGTGCGTCGGGCTTCCTCCGGGACCGTCCACCGGTGGTGACCGGCTTCCCGAAGGCCTCCTCCGAGGCGTCTTCCGAGCGCCCTTGGCCTGGCTACCCGCACATGGATGCCATTTCCCCCGCGCGCCCCCGGCCGTGCACCCATGCGCCCCGCGCGCAGGATCGATGCTCCTCCTCCGCCCTCGCGTGCGCCCGTAACCCGTGGTGGTGACGGGAGTTGAGGTCTGCGTGGAAGAGACCATCGAAGTCACCTCGGCCGCGCGGATCCCGACGCAGCACGCGGAAGCCTTGCCGGACACGGCCGTGCGCTACGCGGAGGAGCGTCACTGGGACGTCTTCCCCGGGACCTGGCTGGAGTGCGCCGAGGGCACCGAGCGGTGCTCGTGCGGCGACCCGGCGTGCGCGGCACCCGGCGCGCACCCGGCGCGCGAGGACTGGGCGGCCCAGGCCACCGGCAGCGCGACCGTCGCCCGGCGGCTGTGGCAGAAGCAGCCCAAGGCGTCGATCCTGCTGCCCACGGGGCGTACGTTCGACGCGATCGACGTGCCCGAGACCGCCGGGTTCCTCGCGCTCGCCCGCATGGAGCGCATGGAGCTGACCCTCGGCCCGGTGACCCGCACCCCGGGCCGGCGCACGCAGTTCTTCGTGCTCCCCGGCGCCGCCGCCAAGGTACCCGACCTGGTGCGCGGGCTCGGCTGGCCGCCGGCCGCCCTCGACCTCGTCGCGCTCGGCGAGGGCGCCCACGTCGCGGCTCCCCCGACCCGCGTCGGCGCCTCGGGCGCGGTCCAGTGGGCGTGCCGCCCGACCGCCGCCAACCGCTGGCTGCCGGACGTGGAGGAGATCATCTCGCCCCTGGCGTACGCGTGCGGCCGGGAAGCCCGGCGCTGACCGCCCCGCACGGCGCCGCCCCGTACCGCACGCCCAGCAGGCGACGCCCCCGTATCGTGCGGCCACGGGACAGTGGGCGACGGAGGGCAGCACGGTGACCGAGGCGGCGGTACGGGTCCAGGGGCTCTGGAAGCGGTTCGGCGAGCAGGTCGCGGTGGCCGGGATCGATCTGACGCTGCCCGCGGGCAAGTTCATCGGCCTGGTCGGGCCGAACGGCGCGGGCAAGACCACCACCCTCTCCATGGTCACCGGCCTGCTCAGACCGGACCGGGGCACCGTCGAGGTCGTCGGCCACGACGTGTGGCGCGACCCCGTCCAGGTCAAGGCCCGCATCGGGGTGCTCCCCGAGGGCCTGCGGCTCTTCGAACGCCTCTCGGGGCGCGAACTGCTCGCGTACAACGGCAGACTGCGCGGCCTGCCCGGCGCCGAGGTCGACAAGCGCGCCGCCCAGCTGCTCGACGTACTCGACCTGGCCGGCGCCCGGCACAAGCTCGTCGTCGACTACTCCACCGGCATGCGCAAGAAGATCGGCCTGGCCGCGGCGCTGCTGCACAACCCCGAAGTCCTCTTCCTCGACGAGCCGTTCGAGGGCGTCGACCCCGTCTCCGCCGAGACGATCCGCGGCGTCCTGGAGCGCTACACCGCCTCCGGCGCCACCGTCGTCTTCTCCTCCCACGTCATGGAGCTGGTCGAGTCGCTGTGCGACTGGGTCGCCGTCATGGCCGCGGGCCGCATCCGCGCCCAGGGCACCCTCGCCGAGGTGCGCGGCGCGGCGCCCTCGCTCCAGCGGGCGTTCCTCGAACTCGTCGGCGCGCCCGGCCGGGACGCGGGCTCCGACCTCGACTGGCTGGGCGGCGGCGCCCGATGACGGCCCCCGCTCCGGCCCCGGCGATCACCCCCGTCCTCGTACGGCTGAAGCTCTCCCTGCTGCGCAACGGCCTGCGCCAGTCGGCGGGGCGCCGCGCCGCCTACCTCGCCTCGGCCGTCCTGGCCCTGCTCGTCGCCGCCCTCCAGTTCCTCGGCCTGATCGCGCTGCGCGGCACCGCGCACGCCGCCACCGTCTGCGTCCTGCTCGCCGGGGTCCTCGCCCTCGGCTGGGCCGTCATGCCGCTGTTCTTCCCGAGCGGTGACGAGACGCTGGACCCCACCCGCCTGGTGATGCTGCCGCTGCGCCCGCGCGACCTGGTGCGGGGGCTGCTCGTGGCGTCACTCGTCGGCATCGGGCCCCTCTTCACGCTCTGCCTGGCCCTCGGTGCGGCGATCGCGCTCGCCCACGGCGCCGCGGCCGCCGCCACCGGGGTCCTGGCCTGCGCCCTCACGCTCCTCGTCTGCGTGGCCCTGGCCCGCGCGGTCGCCGCCGCCAACATCCGCCTCCTCACCAGCCGCAGGGGCCGCGATCTCGCGGTGTTGAGCGGCCTGGTCATCGCGGTCGGCGCGCAGGCGGTCAACTTCGGCGCGCAACACCTCGGTTCGGCCGGGCTCGGCACCCTCGACCCGGCGGCGGCCGTCGTGCGCTGGCTCCCCCCGGCGTCGGCACTCGGCGCGATCGACTCGGTGAGCGAGGGCGCGTACGCCGCCGGAGCCGCCCAACTGGCCCTCGCCGCAGCCGCGCTGGCGGCGCTGCTGGCCTTCTGGCAGCACAGCCTGACCCGCCTGATGACCGCGCCGGACGGCTCCACCCTGGCGGCCGCCGCACCGGAGAAGGACGCCTCGCGCCTCACCGGAGCCCTCGGCGGCCTGCTGCCCGCCGGCCGCACCGGCACCGTCATGGCCCGCGGACTGCGCTACATGTGGCGCGACCCCAAGACGAAGGCGGCCTGGGTGACGTCCCTGGCCATCGGCCTGATCGTGCCGGTCCTCAACGCCCTCCAGGGCACCGGCTCGGTGTACCTCGCGTGCTTCGCGGCGGGGATGCTCGGCATCCTGATGTACAACCAGTTCGGCCAGGACACCTCGGCGTTCTGGATGGTCGCGATGACGATCTCCTCGCCCCGTGACGCGTACGTGGAGCTGCGGGGCCGCGCCCTGGCGCTGACGCTGATCACCCTCCCCTACGCCACCCTGGTCACCGTCCTGACCACGGCGCTGCTCGGCGACTGGCCCGTCCTGCCCGAAGCCCTCGGCCTGTCCTTCGCGCTGCTCGGCGCGATGCTGGCGACGGGCGCCTGGGCCTCGGCCCGCTTCCCGTACTCCATCCCGCAGGAGGGCTACAAGAACGTGGCCCCCGGGCAGGCGGGCCTCGCCTGGCTCTCCGTCTTCGGCGGCATGGTGGCGGCGGCCCTGCTGTGCGCCCCGGTGCTCGCCCTCACCATCTGGCTGCACGCCTCCGACGCGGCTTCCTGGACCTGGCTCCTGCTCCCCGTGGGCGCGGCCTACGGCTGGGCGATCGCGGAGGCCGGAACGCGCCTCGCGGCCCCGCGCGTGGCCGACCGCCTCCCGGAGATCCTCACGGCGGTCAGCAGGGGATAGCCCCTCGGGACGCAGACGACCCGCGAGCCGTGGTTCCTGGGAGGCCGGGCGATGCCGGGTCCAGGAAGCCGGCCGGACGTACCGGCGGCTCGCGGGTCGGGTGACTGCTGGGAAATAGGGCCGGCTGCACGCGCTTCACACGTGCCGGTCCGGCGCCGAATTCGATGCGCGACGACGGGCCGCTAGCCCGCAGTCACCTCACGCGTCCGGTTTCGATACATCTGCCGAACCACCTCCCTTCTCGTGTACGTGCCACCCTAGGAACCGCTCCCCGCACCGCACAACCGAATTTCCGGGCAGCACTTTTCCCGCGAGTTCCGGGAACCGGCTGTGGGGTGCGTCACGTTCGAGTTGAATGATCTGAGGACACGGCGGCAGGGGGGTTCGGGGTGAGTGCTTCGCGGCAGAGCGGGACTACTGACGAACTGGGCCCCGACGAGCCCGAGCAGGGCGGCGCCGAGCTGCTCGCGGCGCTGCTGGACGGGATGGACGCGGCGCTGTGCGCGTTCGACGCCGACGGCGTGGTGACGCACTGGAACCGCGAGGCGGAGCGGGTCCTCGGCTGGTCGGCGGCGGAGGCCGTCGGGCGGCGGGGGCTGTCCGGGTGGGCCGTGCGGGCCGCCGACGCCGGGGACGTCGAGGGGCGGCTGCTGTCCGCGATGGACGCGCCGGGGCGCCAGGTGCACGAGTTCGCCCTGGTGACCAAGGGCGGCGGGCGCGTCCTGGTACGGATGCAGTGCGCGTCGGTGCGCGGCGGGGACGGCAAGCCCGCCGGGGTGTACTGCGCCTTCAGCGAGGTCCACGCGCAGATCGACCTGGAGCGGTCCATCGCCCTGAGCGAGGCGCTCTTCGAGGACGCCTCGTGGGGCGTGGTCCTCGTCGACGCCGACCTGCGCCCCGCGGTGGTCAACGAACACGCCGCCCGCGCGCTGGGCCTCGGGCGTACGGCGGTCCTCGGCAGGCCGCTGGCCGATCTGCTCGGGCAGGGCGTGGAGGAGCTGGAGAGCGCGCTGGCCCATGTGCTCGCCGAGGGCGCGCCGCCCGCCCCCGCCGAGCTGTGGGTGTCGGTGCGGGCGGGCGAGGGGCAGGAGGACGGCTTCGAGCGGCGGTGCTGGCGCAGCGGCTTCCTGCGGCTCGCCTCACCGCTCACGGAAGAACCGGTTCCGCTCGGTGTCGGGTGGCTCTTCCAGGACGTGACCGAGGCGAAGCTGACGGAGCAGGAGGCCTCGCAGCTGCGCTTCCGCACCCAGCAGTCGCACCGTGCGGCGCGGGCCGCCGCCGAGTGCGAGGACCCGATGGAGGCGGCCACCGTCCAGCTGGACTTCGCGCTCGCCGGGTTCGCCGACCACGCCCTGGTGGACCTCGTGGCCGGGGAGGACCCGGTGCGCCTGGTGCGGGTCGCCGCGACGCCCGCCGGGGCGCCGGGGCCGTGTCTGCCGGTGGCCATGGCGGGGATACCGGTCCGCTATCCCGAGGGCCATCCGGCTCCGCAGTGCGTGGAGCGGGCCGGCTCGGTGCGGGCGAGCGCGGGCGCGGCGGCCCCCGAGCGGGCCCGGGAGTGGGCGGGCGCCCGGCAGTGGCCCACGGACACGGTGCACGCCCTGTGCGCGGTGCTGCGCAGCCGGGGCCGGACGCTGGGCGTCGTGACGTTCCTGCGGGGGCCGGGGCGCGGCCAGTTCGAGCGGACGGACGCGATGTACGCGGAGAGCGTCGCGGCACGGGTCGCGACAGCGCTGGACCTGGCCGGGGGCCTCGAACACTGACGGCCCCCCCGGGCGCCTCAAGCAGCGTCGGGTGCTTTCAGAAGCGGTAGAAGATTCGGTTGCCGTATTCCTGGAAGACGCGGCCGTTCCAGTCGTGGCCGCCGTCCACGTTGCCGGAGCGGAGCAGCGGGGGCTGGATGCCGCGCTCGGCCAGTTCCGCCACCGCGGCGGCGACCATCGCCTGCATGAGCGCGTTCGTCACCACGCTGGAGGCGGGGCCGAACGGCGCGTCGACCCCGTCGAGGGACAGTTCCGCGTCCCCCACGGCGATCTTGGAGTCGACCACCACGTCGCAGTGGTCCTTCAGGAACGTCCCGGAGGTGTGCCGCGACCTGGTCGCGGTGGCGTAGGCGAGCGAGGTCACGCCGACGACCTTCAGGCCGAGCGCGCGGGCGTTCATCGCCATTTCCACCGGCAGCGGATTGCGCCCGGAGAGCGAGATGATCACCAGGACGTCGCCGGGGCGGGCGGGCGAGGAGTCGAGGACGGCGGCCGCGAGGCCGTCGACGCGCTCCAGGGCGGAGCCCAGGGTCGCGGGCATCACGTCGACGCCGACCACGCCGGGCACGGCGAGGAGGTTCATCAGCGCGAGGCCGCCCGCGCGGTAGACGACGTCCTGCGCGGCGAGCGAGGAGTGTCCGGCGCCGAAGGCGAAAAGCCGCCCGTCGGAGGCGGCCGCGTCGGCCAGCAGCGTGCCCGCGGCCGCGATGTTCCCGGCCTCCTCGTCGCGGACCCGTCGGAGCAGATCGATGGCGGCGTCGAAGTACTGACCGGCCGGTTTGCTCTCGCTCTTGGAGCTCATTCGCCTCACGTTGCGGTCTGGACCTGCGCCCTGTCAACACTGTCTTCGGACGCCCGGGGGCGGGTTTTCCCACGGCGCGGCACGGTTGTCGGTGGTATGCGTCAGAATTGAGGGCAGGGCCAGCGCACGAGCGAATTCTGAGGGGCACCCATGTCGGGGCTGATTGACACCACTGAGATGTATTTGCGCACCATCCTCGAACTGGAGGAGGAAGGTGTGGTCCCCATGCGCGCCCGGATCGCCGAGCGGCTGGACCAGAGCGGACCGACGGTGAGCCAGACCGTGGCGCGCATGGAGCGCGACGGCCTGGTGGCGGTCGCCAGCGACCGCCACCTGGAGCTGACCGAGGAGGGCCGCCGGCTGGCCACCCGCGTGATGCGCAAGCACCGCCTGGCGGAGTGCCTGCTGGTCGACGTGATCGGGCTGGAGTGGGAGCAGGTGCACGCCGAGGCCTGCCGCTGGGAGCACGTGATGAGCGAGGCCGTGGAGCGCCGCGTCCTGGAGCTGCTGCGCCACCCCACCGAGTCGCCGTACGGCAACCCGATCCCGGGCCTCGAGGAGCTGGGCGAGAAGGACGGCGCGGACCCGTTCCTGGACGAGGGCATGGTCTCCCTGACGGAGCTCGACCCGGGCACCGAGGGCAAGACGGTCGTCGTGCGCCGCATCGGCGAGCCGATCCAGACGGACGCCCAGCTGATGTACACGCTGCGGCGGGCCGGCGTGCAGCCGGGCTCCGTGGTGAGCGTGACGCAGTCGGCGGGCGGCGTGCTCGTGGGCAGCAGCGGCGAGGCCGCGGAGCTGTCCGCGGAGATCGCCTCGCATGTCTTCGTCGCCAAGCGCTGAGGACAACTTCCGTTGTCAGAGGGGTAGTTGACAAGCCGCCGCGATCCTCGCGAGATGTCGCGGAGTCCAAGATCCAGTGTGCGGAATCGCAGCGCGCGAGCGTTTCGCGTGCGAGGCTGTCGCGAGAGGCATATGACCTGAAGGCTCTTGACCGTGTCGGCGCCGGGCCTGGCCGCACGGCCGGAGAGGGGGCGGGAGGATGTGCCCGTCCGGTGAGTCCGGAGGTGAGGGTCCCGGCGCCCGAGGGCGCCGGGACCTGTCCTCCCCTGCACTGACCCGGAGCCCCGAGCTCTCGGGGTCAGTTCCCGCGGACCGGTTTCCCCGAGCGGCCCGCCTCCCGATGAAGATCTCCCCTCGGCCGCGCCCGTCAATCCTTGAGCGTGGTCACCCGAACGAGGGGTGTTACCCGCGATCCGCCCGTTCTCGAAAGGGAGTTCGATAGCGTGCGGGGGTGTGGGGCAAGGCCAGGCGTGGATCCCGAGCGGAGTCAAGGGGGGTGCCAGGAATCATGGTGCGGCGCATCGACGTGACGGGCGCGGAGGGCGTACACCTCGCCGCCTGGGAGTTCGCCGATCCTCCCAAGGCGGGAGAGGCCGAGGGGACGCCGGGCGGGGTGCTGCTGCTGCACGGCCTGATGGGCCGGGCCTCGCACTGGGCGGACACCGCCCGCTGGCTCTCCGAGCGGCACCGCGCGGTCGCCCTCGACCAGCGCGGCCACGGCCGCAGCGAGAAGCGGCCCGAGGGCCCCTACACCCGCGAGGCCTACGTGGCCGACGCCGAGGCCGCCCTGGAGCAGCTCGGCCTCGCGCCCGCCGTTCTGATCGGCCACTCCATGGGGGCGCTCACCGCCTGGCAGCTGGCCGCGCGCCGCCCGGACCTGGTGCGGGGCCTTGTCATCTGCGACATGCGGGCCTCGGCGCTCGGCGCGGCCTCGCAGCGCGAGTGGGAGCAGTGGTTCACGTCCTGGCCGGTGCCGTTCGCGACGCTCGCCGACGTCCGCAAGTGGTTCGGCGAGGACGACCCGTGGGTGGAGCGCCCCAACCCCTCGCGCGGCGAGTTCTTCGCCGAGGTGATGGCCGAGGGCCCGGACGGCTGGCGGCCGGTGTTCGACCCCGCCCAGATGCTCAGGTCCCGCGAACCGTGGGTGCACGACGCGCACTGGGAGGAGCTGATGCAGGTCCGCTGCCCCGCGCTCGTCGTGCGCGGCCTGGACGGCGAGCTGGGGCGGGCCGAGTCCCAGGAGATGGTCCGCGTGCTGCCCCGCGGGGAGTACGCCGAGGTGGCCGACGCGGGGCACCTTGTCCACTACGACCAGCCCAGTGCGTGGCGGGCGGCCGTCGAGCCGTTCCTGGACAGGGTCCTGGCCGGGTAGGTCGGTGGGCCGGGGTGTGCGCGGGGTCTGTCGTGGCCTTCGGCCCACTCGTCCTCAAACGCCGGACGGGCTGTCCCTTCCGGCCGAGGCTCGTCTCGAAGGGGCGGCCCGGTCACGGGCTCAGGCGTTCCAGGTGCCAGTCCTTGCCGCCCTTGTCGTCCGGCGTCCGGACGTAGCGCAGGCGGTCGTGCAGGCGGTTCCTGCGGCCCTGCCAGAACTCCACCGCCCGCGGGGTCACCCGGAAGCCGCCCCAGTTCGGGGGCACGGGGACCTGTTCACCCACCGGATAGCGGGCGGCCAAGTCGGCGTACGCGCGGTCCAGTTCGTCCCGGGAGGCGAGCACGGAGGACTGCGCGCTGGCCCAGGCGCCGAGCTGGGAGCCGTGCGGCCGGGTGCGGAAGTAGGCGACGGTCTCCTCGCGCCCGACCCGCGCGGCGGTGCCGGAGACGATGACCTGGCGGGCCACGGGGTGCCAGGGGAAGAGCAGCGAGACGTGGGCGTTGCCGGCCAGTTCCCGGGCCTTGCGGGAGTCGTAGTTGGTGAAGAAGACGAAGCCGCGCTCGTCGAAGCCCTTCAGGAGCACCGTGCGGGAGCTGGGCCTGCCCTCGGCGTCCACCGTCGAGACGATCATGGCGTTCGGCTCGGGCAGGACGTCCTTGGCGCGCGCCGCCTCCTTGAACCAGCGCGCGAACTGCGCCATGGGGTCGGCGGGCAGGTCGGCCTCGACGAGCCCCTCGGTGACGTACTGCTCACGCATGCCGGCCGGCTCGGGGAGAGGTTCGGGGAAGGAGGCACTGGAGTCGGTCACCCGGTCATCTTGCCGTATCGGGGCGGGCGCCCGGCGGGGTGTCCCGCGCCCCGGAGAGGTGACCTGTGGCACTGAGTGCCGCGTTCCATCGCCAAAGGTGACACCAGGGGATATCGTCCTGCTGCCGAATCGGTTGGGTGACCACCAGCCCCACGGGGCATCACCGGGGTGACCGCTTCGGACCGCGAGTCGGCGAACGCGCCGCACAAACGTGAGATCGACCGCGGAACCGGATCGTTTTTCGCCCGATTTTGACGCATGGTCATGAGCTGGTCGCCAACCCATCTCGCACACCATCCTGTCGAACCATCACGAGGAGCCGCCTGATGTCCGACTTCGTACCCGGTCTTGAAGGAGTCGTCGCGTTCGAGACGGAGATCGCCGAACCGGACAAGGAAGGCGGCGCGCTGCGCTACCGCGGCGTCGACATCGAGGACCTGGTCGGCCACGTCTCCTTCGGGAACGTGTGGGGCCTGCTCGTGGACGGCGCGTTCAACCCCGGTCTGCCGCCCGCCGAGCCCTTCCCGATCCCGGTGCACTCCGGGGACATCCGCGTCGACGTCCAGTCCGCGCTCGCGATGCTCGCCCCGGTGTGGGGCCTGCGGCCGCTGCTCGACATCAGCGAGGAGCGGGCCCGCGAGGACCTGGCGCGCGCCGCCGTCATGGCCCTGTCCTACGTCGCCCAGTCCGCCCGCGGCCAGGGCCTGCCGATGGTCCCCCAGCGGGAGATCGACAAGGCCGGGACCGTCGTCGAGCGGTTCATGAAGCGCTGGCGCGGGGAGCCCGACCCCAAGCACGTCCAGGCCGTCGACGCGTACTGGACCTCGGCCGCCGAGCACGGCATGAACGCCTCCACGTTCACCGCGCGCGTCATCGCCTCCACCGGCGCGGACGTGGCGGCGGCACTGAGCGGGGCGGTGGGCGCGATGTCCGGTCCGCTGCACGGCGGGGCGCCCTCCCGGGTCCTCGGCATGATCGAGGAGATCGAGCGCACGGGCGACGCGGTGGCGTACGTCAAGCAGGCGCTGGACAAGGGCGAGCGGCTGATGGGCTTCGGGCACCGCGTGTACCGCGCCGAGGACCCGCGGGCGCGGGTGCTGCGCCGTACCGCCCGCGAGCTGGGGGCGCCGCGCTTCGAGGTCGCCGAGGCGCTGGAGAAGGCGGCCCTGGACGAGCTGCACGCGCGGCGGCCCGACCGGGTCCTCGCCACGAACGTGGAGTTCTGGGCGGCGATCGTCCTGGACTTCGCGGAGGTGCCGGCGCACATGTTCACGTCGATGTTCACCTGTGCGAGGACCGCCGGGTGGTCGGCGCACATTCTTGAGCAGAAGCGGACGGGGCGGTTGGTGCGGCCCTCCGCGCGGTATGTGGGGCCCGGGTCGCGTGGGCCCCAGGAGATCGAGGGGTACGGGGACATCTCCCGCTGAGCCCGGGGGGGCACCGTCTCGGGGGGCCTCGGGGCTACCGCCTCGGGGCTCCGCCCCGGACCCCGCTCCTCAAACGCCGGAGGGGCTGAATCTGTCAGCCGAGCGTCCCCTCCACCAGTGCCGTCCACTGGGCGACGACCCGTTCCCTGCGTGCTCCGTCGTCCGTGAGGAGGTTCGCGAGGCCGAGGCCCCGGGCCATGTCCAGCAGGCCCTGGATGGTCTCGCGGACGCCGGGCACGGACTCGTCGGCGTCGAGGAGCTCCACCGCGATGCGGTGTGTCTCGCGGCCGACGCGGGCCTCCAGCTCCGTCACCCGGGGGCCCAGCTGCGGTTCGTGGGACGCGGCGACCCACAGGTGGAGCGCCGCCCGGAAGAGCGGACCGGTGTAGAGGTCCACCAGGGCGGCGACCACCGGGCCGCGGTCCTGCGCGGGCAGGGAGCGCAGGGCCGTGGAGCGCTGCTCGGCGACGTACTCCACGGCCGCCGTGAAGAGGTCCTCGCGGGTCGGGAAGTGGTGCTGGGCGGCGCCCCGCGAGACCCCGGCCCGCTCGGCGACCACCGAGACCGTCGAGCCCGCCCAGCCGTGCTCGGCGAGGCACGACACGGCGGCCTCAAGCAGTTTTTGCCGCGTCGCGCGGCTGCGGTCCTGCTTGGGCGCCCGGTCGGCGGTGGTCACAGCGCCCATGGGGGCTCCCGTCGTTCGAGGAACGCCCCCATGCCCTCCCGCGCCTCGGTGGAACCGAAGAGCCGCGCGGACAGGGCGACCAGGGCGTCCGAATGCTCGTCGAATGCGTCCAGCACCCTAGCCGTGAGCAGCTTCTTCGTCTCGGCCAGGGCGCCCGGCGCCGCCTTGCGCAGCCCGTCGAGCATCGGTGCGAGACCCGCGTCCACATCGGCGGCGTACGCCGTGACCAGGCCGATCCGCGCCGCCTCCGCCGCCTCGAAGCGCTCCCCGGTGAGGTGGTAGCGGGCGGCGGCGCCCGGGTCGAGACGGGGCAGCAGGGTCAGGGAGATCACGGCGGGCGCCACCCCGAGGCGGACCTCCGTGAGCGCGAACGACGCGCCGGGCCCGGCCACCGCGAGGTCGCACGCGCCGAGCAGCCCGAGCCCGCCCGCCCGCACATGGCCGTCCACCCGCGCGAGCACCGGTTTGGGCAGCTCCACGATCTGCCGCAGCAGCCGCACGAAGTCCCGGGGGTCCGGTGGCTCGCGCAGGTCGGCGCCGGCGCAGAACGTCGTCCCCGTGTGGGTGAGGACGACCGCCCGTACGGCGGGGTCCCCGCCGAGGTCGTGGAGCGCCTCGGCGAGCGCGCCCAGCAGGTCCGCCGAGAGGGCGTTGCGGCGCTCGGGGAAGTCCAGGCGGACGGTGACGATCCCGCGCTGAGGGGAGGAGACGACGAGGCTCATGGGCGGGGCTCCTCCTCAGTAGGACTTGGGCAGGCCGAGGGTCTGGTGGGAGACGTAGTTGAGGATCATCTCCCTGCTGACCGGGGCGATCCGCGCCACCCGGGAGGCGACGATGAGCGAGGCGAGCCCGAACTCCTTGGTCAGGCCGTTGCCGCCGAGGGTGTGGACGGCCTGGTCGACGGCCTTCACGCAGGCGTCGGCGGCGGCCAGCTTGGCCATGTTGGCGGCCTCGCCCGCCGCCATGTCGTCGCCGTCGTCGTAGAGCCTCGCGGCCTTCTGCGTCATCAGGCGGGCCAGTTCGATCTCGATGTGGGACTGGGCGAGGGGGTGCGCGATGGCCTGGTGGGCGCCGATGGGCGTCTTCCAGACGGTGCGCTCCCTCGCGTATCCGACGGCGCGGTCCAGGGCGAAGCGGGCCATGCCGAGCGAGAAGGCGGCCGTCATGATCCGCTCGGGGTTGAGGCCCGCGAAGAGCTGGAGGAGGCCCGCGTCCTGGTCGCCGACAAGCGCGTCGGCGGGCAGCCGTACGTCGTCCAGGACCAGCTCGAACTGCTTCTCGGCCGCCTGGAGCTCCATGGCGATCTGCCGCCGCTCGAAACCGGGGGTGTCGCGCGGGACGATGAACAGGCACGGCTTGAGGCTGCCGGTGCGGGCGTCGTGCGTCCGGCCGACGACGAGGGTGGCGTCGGCGATGTCGACGCCGGAGATGAACACCTTGCGGCCGCTCAGCAGCCAGTCTCCGGTGTCGGGGTCGCGGCGGGCCGTGGTGGTGATGCGGTGGGAGTTGGAGCCCGCGTCCGGCTCGGTGATGCCGAAGGCCATGGTGCGGGAGCCGTCGGCGAGGCCGGGCAGCCAGGTGCGCTTCTGCGCGTCGGTGCCGAAGCGGGCGATGACGGTGCCGCAGATCGCGGGCGAGACGACCAGCATCAGCAGCGGGCAGCCGGCCGCGCCCAGCTCTTCGAGCACGAGGGACAGTTCGCTGATGCCGCCGCCTCCCCCGCCGTACTCCTCGGGCAGGTTCACCCCGAGGTAGCCGAGTCCGGCGGCGTCCGCCCACAGCTCGTCGGGGTGGCCCCCGCCCGCCACGACACGGGTCATGTACTCCCGTCCGTAGCGCTTGCCGAGGGCGGCGACGGCGGCGCGCAGCGCCCGGTGCTCCTCGGTCTCCAGAACGGTGCTGCGTACGGTGCTTCCAGCGGTGCTGCGTGCGGTGCTCATGCGGACTCCTCCGGTTCTGCGGCCTGGACGACGGCGAGCAGCTGGCCGACCTCGACCTGGCGGCCGGGCGCGGCGTGCAGCGCGGTGAGCGTGCCGGAGGCGGGAGCGCAGACGCGGTGCTCCATCTTCATCGCCTCCAGCCAGACGAGGGGCTGCCCGGCCGTGACCGCCGCGCCCTCGGCGAGCCCTTCGGCGACGCGCACGACGGTCCCCGGCATCGGGGCGAGCAGCGAGCCGGGCGCGCGGTGGGCGGTGGGCTCGGGGAGCAGGGGCAGCGCGGTCAGGGCGGTGTCCCCGTGCGCCGTGGTGACGTGCACGCGCTCGCCGTACCGGGTGACGGTGAACTTCCTCCGTACGCCGTCGGCCTCCAGCTCGACGCGGGTCGGCGTCACGGTCAGGACCCGCACTCCCTCGGCGGTCGGGCCGTGCCGGGTGTGGTCGTAGCGGACGTCGTGCTCGGTGCCGTCGGGTTCGGTGCGGTAGCGCTTGCGGTGGGGCTGGGAGGGGAGGTTGCGCCAGCCGCCGAACCGGGAGCGGCCGTGCGCGTCGGCGAGGGCGGCGGCGAGCGGGGCCAGGGGGTCGGGCGCGGCGCCGGTCAGCTGCGCGGCGTGCCGGTCGTAGAAACCGGTGTCCATGCGGGCGCCGGTGAACTCCGGGTGCCGCAGGGAGCGTACGAGCAGGTCGCGGTTGGTGACGGGGCCGTGGACGACGGCCCGCTCCAGGGCGCCGGCCAGTCTGCGCAGGGCCTCGGCGCGGGTGGGCGCGTGCGCGACGGCCTTGGCGAGCATCGCGTCGTAGTGGACGCCGATCGTGTCGCCGTCCGTGTAGCCGGTGTCCAGGCGGACGCCGGGGACGTCCAGGCGGTGCAGGGTGCCGGTCTGCGGGGCCCAGCCGGCCGCCGGGTCCTCGGCGTACAGGCGGGCCTCGACGGCGTGCCCGCGCGCGGGCGGCGGCTCCGCCTCCAGGGCGTGGCCCTCGGCGACGCGGATCTGGAGCGCGACCAGGTCGAGGCCGAACACGGCCTCCGTGACGGGGTGTTCGACCTGGAGACGGGTGTTCATCTCCAGGAAGTGCGCGCGGCCGTCCGCGACGAGGAACTCGACGGTGCCCGCCCCCCGGTACGCGGTCACGCGCGCGGCCCGCACCGCCTGCGTGTGCAGCTCCGCGACCAGGTCCGGTGCGAGGCCCGGCGCAGGGGACTCCTCGATGACCTTCTGGTGCCGGCGCTGGAGGGTGCAGTCGCGGGTGCCGAGCGTCCACACCGTGCCGTGCGCGTCGGCCATGACCTGCACCTCGACGTGCCGGCCGCCTTCGACGAACGGCTCCACGAACACCTCGCCGTCCCCGAAGGCGCCGGCCGCCTCCGCGCGCGCCGCCGCCAACTCCCCCGCCAGGTCGGCGAGGTCGCGGACGACGCGCATGCCGCGTCCGCCGCCCCCGGCCGCCGCCTTCACCAGGAGGGGCAGGTCGGCCTCGGTGGGGTCGCCGAGCGGTGCGACGCCCATCAGCTCCTTGGCGCGCGTCTTGGACGCCATCGCCTCGATGGCCTCGGGCGGCGGGCCGATCCAGACCAGGCCCGCGGCCAGGACCGCGCGGGCGAAGCCGGCGTTCTCGGAGAGGAAGCCGTAGCCGGGGTGGACGGCGTCGGCGCCCGCCGCCCGCGCGGCCCGTACGACGAGGTCGCCGCGCAGATACGTCTCGGCGGGCGCCGCGCCGGGCAGCCGTACGGCCGTGTCGGCCTCCCGTACGTGCAGGGCGTCCGCGTCGGCGTCGGAGTACACGGCGACCGTGGCGATGCCGAGGTCGCGGCAGGTGCGGAAGACGCGGCAGGCGATCTCGCCGCGGTTGGCCACCAGGACTGACTCGATCATCGTCACTGCCTCACATCCGGAAGACACCGAAGCCGCCGCGCGCGCCTTCGTAGGGGGCCGTGTGGATCGCCGACAGGCACAGGCCGAGGACGGTGCGGGTGTCGCGCGGGTCGATGACCCCGTCGTCGTAGAGCCGTCCGGACAGGAACATGGGCAGGGACTCGGCCTCGATCTGCTGCTCCACCATGGCCCGCAGACCGGCGTCGGCCTCGTCGTCGTACGGCTGCCCCTTCGCGGCGGCCGACGCGCGGGCGACGATCGACAGGACCCCGGCGAGCTGCTGCGGGCCCATGACGGCCGACTTGGCGCTCGGCCAGGCGAAAAGGAAGCGGGGGTCGTAGGCGCGCCCGCACATGCCGTAGTGCCCGGCGCCGTAGGAGGCGCCCATGAGGACGGACAGGTGCGGGACACGCGAGTTGCTGACCGCGTTGATCATCATCGCGCCGTGCTTGATGATGCCGCCCTGCTCGTACTCCTTGCCGACCATGTAGCCGGTGGTGTTGTGCAGGAAGAGCAACGGGATGTCGCGCTGGTTGGCCAGTTGGATGAACTGGGCGGCCTTCTGGGACTCCTCGCTGAACAGCACGCCCCGCGCGTTGGCGAGGATGCCGAGGGGGTAGCCGTGCAGGGTGGCCCAGCCAGTGGTGAGGCTGATGCCGTAGAGCGGCTTGAACTCGTCGAAGTCGGAGCCGTCGACGATGCGGGCGATGACCTCGCGCGGGTCGAAGGGGTTCTTCAGGTCGCCGGGGACGATGCCGAGGAGTTCGTCCTCGTCATACTCGGGTGACTCGGCCGGGCCCGGATCAGCGTGCGCCTTGCGCCAGTTGAGGCGCGCGACGACCCTGCGGGCCCGGCGCAGCGCGTCCCGCTCGTCCTCGGCGAGGTGGTCGGCGAGGCCCGAGGTGCGGGCGTGCATCTCGGCGCCGCCGAGCGACTCGTCGTCGCTCTCCTCGCCGGTCGCCATCTTCACCAGCGGCGGTCCGCCGAGGAAGACCTTCGCCCGCTCCTTGACCATGATCACGTGGTCGCTCATGCCGGGGACGTACGCGCCGCCGGCCGTGGAGTTCCCGAAGACGACGGCGATCGTCGGGATGCCGGCCGCCGAGGACTGCGTGAGGTGCTTGAAGAGGGCGCCGCCCGGGATGAAGATCTCCTTCTGGGAGGGCAGGTCGGCGCCCCCGGACTCCACGAGGTGGATCGACGGCAGCCGGTTCGCGTAGGCGATCTCGTGGGCCCGGAAGGCCTTCTTCAACGTCCAGGGGTTGGAGGCGCCGCCCCGGACCGTCGGGTCGTTGGCGGTGATCAGGCACTCGACGCCCTCGACGACACCGATGCCGGTGACCATGGAGGCGCCGACGGGATGGTCGGTGCCCCAGGCGGCCAGCGGCGACAGCTCCAGGAACGGCGTGTCAGGATCGAGGAGCAGTTCGACACGTTCGCGGGCGAGCAACTTGCCGCGTGCCCGGTGCCGTTGGACGTACTTCTCGCCGCCGCCCTCCAGGGCCTTGGCCTGCTCGGCGTCGAGTGCGGCCAGCTTCTCCAGCATGGCCGCGCGGTGCTCGGCGTACTCGGCGCTCGCGGGGTCGAGCGCGGAGGCGAGGACGGTCACAGGAGTACCTCCGGTAGGTCCAGGTGGCGGGCGCGCAGCCACTCGCCGAGGCCCTTGGCCTGCGGGTCGAAGCGGGCCCGCGCGGCCACGCCCGCGCCGAGCAGGCCCCCGACGACGAAGTTCAGGGCGCGCAGGTTGGGCAGGTCGTGGCGTACGACGGTCAGGTCGGCGCACTCCGGCAGCAGCTGCCGCAGGCGGTCCACCGTCAGCTCGTGGGCGAGCCAGCGCCAGGCGTCGTAGGAGCGCACCCACACGCCGATGTTGGCGTCCCCTCCCTTGTCGCCGCTGCGGGCCCCGGCGACGAGCCCGAGCGGGGCGCGGCGGGTGGGGCCCGGTGGCAGGGGTGCGGGCAGGGGCGGCGGCGGCACGTCCTGGAGTACGAGGGTGTCGTGGCCGCCCGGCTCCACCGGACGCCGCTCGCCGTCGGGCAGCACGGCCGTGTGCGGGACGTCGGAGCGGTCCACGTACGCGGCCTCGAAGATCCCGTACGGGTCGCCCTTGCCGGGGGGCGCGGTCACGTGGAAGCCGGGGTAGCTGCCGAGGGCGAGTTCGACCGCGGCGCCGCCGAGGGCGCGGCCCACCGCGTCGGCGTCGGGGTCGCGCACGACGAGGCGCAGCAGGGCGGACGCCGTCTCCTCGGTGGCCGCGTCCGCGTGGTCGGTGCGGGCCAGCTCCCAGCGCAGCTCGGCGGGGCGGGACCCGGCGCGGTGCAGGGCGTCCTCCAGTTGGGCGCGCACGAGCGCGGCCTTGGCCTCGATGTCGAGGCCGGTGAGGACGAAGACGACCTCGTTGCGGTGGCCGCCGAGCCGGGTGAGACCGACCTTCAGGGTGGGCGGCGGGGCCTCGCCGCGCACGCCGTCGACGCGTACCCGGTCGGGGCCCTCCTGGGTGAGCGTGACGGTGTCCAGGCGGGCGGTGACGTCCGGGCCCGCGTACCGGGCGCCCTGGGTCTCGTACAGGAGCTGCGCGGTGACGGTGCCGACGTCGACGAGGCCGCCGGTGCCGTCGTGCTTGGTGATGACGGCGGAACCGTCCTCGTGGATCTCGGCGAGCGGGAAGCCGGGGCGGCGCAGGGCCGCCGGGTCGTGCGCGGCGAAGAAGGCGTAGTTGCCGCCGGTGGCCTGCGTCCCGCACTCCAGGACGTGCCCGGCGACGACCGCCCCCGCGAGCCGGTCGTAGGCGGTGGGCGCCCAGCCGAAGTGGGCGGCGGCGGGCCCGGTGACCAGGGCGGCGTCGGTCACCCGCCCCGTGACGACGACGTCGGCGCCGCCTCGCAGGCAGGCCGCGATGCCGGCGCCGCCGAGGTAGGCGTGGGCGGTGAGCGCGCCGGGAAAGCGGGCGCCGAGGTCGTCGCCCTCGACGTGCGCGACCCGCGTGGGCACCCCGAGCCGCGCGGCCAGGTCCCGCACGGCGCCGGCGAGGCCCGCCGGGTTCAGCCCGCCCGCGTTGACGACGATCTTCACGCCCCGCTCGTGGGCGGTGCCCAGGCACTCCTCCAGCTGCCGCAGGAACGTCTTGGCGTACCCGCGCGCGGGGTCCTTCAGGCGGTCGCGGCCGAGGATCAGCATGGTCAGCTCGGCGAGGTAGTCACCGGTCAGCACGTCGAGGTGCCCGCCGGTCAGCATCTCCCGCAGGGCGTCGAAGCGGTCACCGTAGAACCCGGAGGCGTTCCCGACGCGCAGGGGCGACCGCTTCATGCGCCGGCTCCCGGGGTGCGGTCTCCCGAGGCGACGTGTGCCTGGGACGCGGCTGCCCGCGCCCCGCCTCCCTGCGCCCCGTCTGCCCTCGGCGTGTCTCCTGGCGCCCGGGGTGCGCGACCCGCGCCCGGAGGGCCCGCGAAGGCCTGGGCGATGTCCAGCCAGCGGTCGGCGTCGGCGCCCTCGGCGCGCAGGGACAGGTCGGCGCGGTGCGCGCGGCGCGTCACGAGCAGGCAGAAGTCGAGCGCGGGCCCGGTCACGCGCTGGGCGGCGCCCTCGGGGCCGTACGCCCACGGCTCGCCGGTCACCGGCGCGGTCAGCTCCACCCGGAACTCCTCGCGGGGCGCGCTCTCCCCCCGTACGGCGAACGCGAAGTCCCGCGCCCGTACGCCGATCCGCGCCACGTGCCGCAGCCGCCCGGTCGGTGTCCGCCGCACGCCGAGCGCGTCCGCCACGTCCTGGCCGTGCGCCCAGGTCTCCATGAGCCGCGCGCTCGCCATGGACGGCACCGCCATCGGCGGCCCGTACCAGGGCAGCCGGGCCCCCGGGGGAGCTTCGGCGAGGACCCGGGCCAGCTCGTCGCGCCCGGCACGCCAGCGCGCGAGCAGCTCGGCGGGTGCCAGCGCCGCCCCCTGCTCGGCGCCCTCGTCCACGAACGAGTCGGGCGCCGCGGCCGCCTTGTCGACCTCGGCGGCGAAGGCGCCGGGGTCGGTGGCGGCGAGCAGGGCGGCCCGGTCGGTCCAGGCCAGGTGCGCGATCTGATGGGCGACCGTCCAGCCGGGCGCGGGGGTGGCGAGGGCCCAGCGGTCCTCGCCCAGCTCGGCGACGAGCCGGTCGAGTTCCTCGCTCTCACGGCGCAGGTCGTCGAGCACGGACAGGGCATCGAACACGGAACGCTCCCCTCGGGGCACCAACGGGGTCTCCCCTGCTCGCTCGCCCGGAGCGGAGAGCGTGGGGAGGTGCCTGGGAGCATGGCAGCGCGGCAAGAAACAAGCAAGCGTGCTTGCATGAATTTTGGAGGCGCCGGCGCCACTACGGCGAGCGCGGGCGCCCCGGCCGCCGGGAAAGCCCCGGACGTCAGGGACACCGGCACGCGTCCACCCCCGCGACGAAGGCCGGCGCGCGCAGCCGGGTCCGCCGGGAGGTCGGGACGCGTGCCGACCGCTCAGCCGCGCTCCGGCGTCTTGCGTCGGCCCACCTGCGTGCGCACCGCGCCCATGCTGGCCGCGATGACCAGGGCCACCGCGAGCGCCTCCGTCAGGGAGAGGGCCTGGCTCAGGACGAGGAAACCGGCGAGGGAGGCCAGCGCCGGTTCCAGGCTCATCAGGACCGCGAAGGTGTGCGCGGGGAGGCGTCGCAGCGCGACCAGCTCGAAGGTGTACGGCAGCACGGACGACAGCACGGCGACGACCGCGCCGAGCGCCAGCGTGCCCGGCTCGATCAGCTTCGCCCCGGACTCGGCGATCCCGAGCGGCAGGAACAGCACCGCCGCGACCACCATCGCGAGCGCGAGCCCGTCGGCCTGCGGGAAGCGGCGCCCGGTGCGCGCGCTGAAGACGATGTACGCGGCCCACATGGCGCCGGCGCCGAGCGCGTAGGCGATACCGGCCGGGTCGAGGCCGCCGAAGCCCCCGCCGCCGCCGAGCAGGAAGACGCCGCAGAGCGCGAGCCCGGCCCAGACGAGGTTGACCGCGCGGCGCGAGGCGACGACGGAGAGCACGAGCGGCCCGAGCACTTCGAGGGTGACGGCGGGCCCCATGGGGATGCGGGCGACGGACTGGTAGAAGAGGCCGTTCATCCCCGCCATGGCCACGCCGAAGGCGACGACCGTGCCCCAGTCGGCGCGCGCGTGCCCGCGCAGCTTGGGGCGGCACACGGCGAGCAGCACGAGCGCGGCGAACACCAGGCGCAGCGTCACGATGCCGAGCGCCCCGGCGCGGGGCATCACGCTGACGGCGACCGCGCCGCCGAACTGCACGGAGACGCAGCCGGCGAGGACGAGCCCGATGGGGCCGAACCTGGCGCGCAGGCCGCCCTGAGGCGCCGCGGGAGTACCGGTGGCCCCGGGAGCCCCGGAGACCCCGGGAGCCCCGGGAGCCCCGGGAGCCCCAGAGGCCCCGGAGGCCCCGGAGGCCCCGGAGGCCTCGGCGGTCGTCGCCGCGCCGGCGACTTCCGGCTGCTGGACCAGTACGGAGGCCGCCGCCGGTGCCGCTTCATCACTGCGCGAGACATTCACGCCTGAGCCTTCCTGCCGTTGCCGCCACCCATGATGGAGTCCATCACGTTGGACTCTATCGTCCACTGTAATGGACTCGGACCGGAGGGGCGGAACGGTTTTCGCTGGCTGTCGCCGGGCTCGCCGCCCGCGCCCACACGTCGACGGTACGACCGCGCGCGGGCGGCGGGAAATGCCGATCGGGCGCCGGTTATGCACGGCACGCATAAGCGTGGCCCGTGCTCAACGGGTGGGTCGAAGCGCCTCCGCGAGCACCTCCGCCAGATGCCGCCCCCGTACCCCGCCCAGCTGCTCCAGCTGCGTACGGCACGAGAACCCGTCGGCCAGCACCACCGCGTCGCCCGGTGCCCGGCGCACCGAGGGCAGCAGCTGCTCCTCGGCGCAGGCCGCCGACACCTCGTGATGGCCGCGCTCGAAACCGAAGTTCCCCGCGAGCCCGCAGCAGCCGCCGCTCAGCTCGCCCTCCAGGCCGGCCTTCGCCCGCAGCCGCCGCTCCGCCGCGTCGCCGAGGACCGCGTGCTGGTGGCAGTGCGTCTGACCGACCGCCGGACGGCCGACGCGCGGCGGGTGCCAGCGCGGGGCCAGCTCCTCCAGGGCCTGCGCGAAGGTCCGCACCGACGCGGCGAGCCGCCGGGCGCGCGGGTCGTAGCCCAGCAGTTCCACGAGGTCCGTCCGGAGCGCCGCCGCGCAGCTCGGCTCCAGGACGACGACCGGCGCGCCCGCCTCCAGCAGCGGCGCCATGCGCTCCAGCGTGGCGCGCAGCACCGCCCGAGCGCGATCGAGCTGCCCGGTCGAGACGTACGTGAGCCCGCAGCACACGCCCCTCGGCGGCAGCGTGACGGTGAGCCCGGCCGCCTCCAGGACGTGTACGGCGGCCCGGCCCACGGACGGCGACAGATGCTCGGTGAAGGTGTCGGGCCACAGCACCACCGACGCCCCCGACGCCCCCCGCACCCCCGGCTCCGCATGCCGCGCCCCCACCGCCCCCGGCTCCGCCGTCCCCGCCCCCGACCGCCCCTGCCACCACCGGGTCAGCGTCCGCCGCGCCACCACCGGGACCGGCCGCTCCGGCGCGATGCCCGCGAGCCGCTTGCCGAGCGCCGCCAACGGGCCGATGCGCGCGAGGGCGTTGACGAGCGGGGCGGTGCGGGTGGCGGCGACGGCGCGCAGCCAGCGCGGCAGCCATCCCATCGCGTAGTGGGCGGCGGGCCTGCGCCGGCCCGCGTAGTGGTGGTGCAGGAACTCCGCCTTGTACGTGGCCATGTCGACGCCGACCGGGCAGTCGGAGCGGCAGCCCTTGCAGGACAGGCAGAGGTCCAGCGCGTCCTTGACCTCGGTGGAGCGCCAGCCGTCCGTCACCACCTCGCCCGCCAGCATCTCGTGCAGCAGCCGCGCCCGGCCCCGCGTCGAGTGCGCCTCCTCCCCCGTCACGCGGAACGACGGGCACATGACCTCACCCGGCGAGGTCACCGTCGTCGTACGGCACTTGGCCACGCCGACGCAGCGCCGGACGGCCGCGGTGAAGTCGCCGCCGTCGTGGGGGTAGCCGAAGGCGACGTCGACGGGCTCGCGCGGCAGCGGCGCGAAGCGCAGACCGGCGTCGAGCGGCGCGGGCCGCACCAGGATGCCCGGGTTGAGCAGCCCGGCCGGGTCCCAGGCGTCCTTCACGCGCTCGAAGAGGCGGACGAGTTCGGGCCCGTACATCTTCGGCAGCAGCTCCGCGCGGGCCTGCCCGTCGCCGTGCTCGCCGGACAGCGACCCGCCGTGCGCCACGACGACCTCCGCCAGCTCCTCGGAGAAGCGGCGGAACCGCGCCACGCCCTCGGAACTGATCAGGTCGAAGTCGACGCGTACGTGGATGCAGCCGTCCCCGAAGTGCCCGTACGGGGTGCCGCGCAGGCCGTGTTCGGCGAGCAGCGCCCGGAAGTCCCGCAGGTAGGCGCCAAGACGGGCCGGTGGCACCGCGCAGTCCTCCCAGCCGGGCCACGCCTCGCCCCCGTCGTCCGGCATGCGCGTGGCCGTCCCGGCGGCGTCCTCGCGCACCCGCCACAGCGCCCGCTGCCGCGCCGGGTCGTCGACGACCACGGCGTCGAGGACGTCGGCGGCGCGCACCACCCGGTCCGCACGCGCGCGTGCCTCGGCCGCGCTCGCCCCGCCCGTCTCCACGAACAGCCAGGCACCGCCCCTGGGCAGGGCGCCGCGCTGCGCGGGGTCGCGCACGAGGTCGGCGGCCATGCCCTCCACGGTGAGCGGCCCGTACGGCAGGAGGCCCGCCGCGGCCTCGGCGGCGGCGCTCTCGTCGGCGTACCCGAGGACGGCGAGCGCCCGTGCGCGGGGCGCCTCGACGAGTCGTACGACCGCTTCGGTGACGACGCCGAGCGTGCCCTCCGAGCCGCAGAACGCGCGGGCGAGGTCCACGCCGTGCTCGGGGAGCAGGGCGTCGAGGGCGTAGCCGGAGATGCGGCGGGGCAGGTCGGGGAAGCCGGTGCGCAGCAGGGCCAGGTGCGCCTCGACCAGCGGGCGCAGGGCGTCGGGCGCGCCGTCCCAGCCCCGGCCGAGGCGGACGGGGCCGCGGTGCGGGCCGACGACCGTCAGCCCGTGGATGTTGTCGGCGGTGGTCCCCCAGGCCACGGAGTGCGACCCGCAGGAGTTGTTGCCGATCATCCCGCCGAGCGTGCACCGGCTGTGCGTGGCCGGGTCGGGCCCGAACGTCAGGCCGTACGGGGCCGCGGCGGCCCGCAGGTCGTCCAGGACGACGCCCGGTTCCACGACGGCCGTGCGCGTCCCGGGGTCCAGGGAGACGACGCGGTTCATCCGCCGGGTGAAGTCCAGGACGACGCCGACGCCGGTGGCCTGCCCGGCGATCGAGGTGCCCGCGCCGCGTGCCACGACCGGCACCGCGCGCCGCCGGCACACCTCGAGCGCCGCCGCCACGTCGTCGGCGTCGTGGGGGGCCACCACGGCGGCGGGCACCCGGCGGTAGTTGGAGGCGTCCATGGTGTGCAGGGCGCGCGCCGTCACGGAGAGGTCCACGGGGCCGCGTACGGCCGCGCGCAGCTCCCGCTCCAGGCCTGCGGGATCACCAGGGGCGGCACCGCCGAAATCGCCGCCGGGGTCGCCGCCGAGGTCACCGTCGTGAGGGCTCATGCGGTCCAGGATGCCCCCGCTCCCGGCCGCCGCGGGCGCCCCGCCGCTCCCGATATGTCACGATCCGGAACGGAACATTCCCACTACATGCATCAACTCTCCTATAGTGGCCAGAACTTGAGCAGTGCCCCGGACAAGACCGAGCACGTCCGAGCAGAGTGTGTCGCTTCCGATCGAGGACCCCGATTGATGACCGCGCCAACCCCCCTAGCGCGCCCCGGGACGGAGCGCCCTCCGCTGCGCCCCTCCGTATACGTCCTGCTGGCCTGCCTCCTCGTCACCGCGGTGCTCGCCGGCACGGCCGTCACGCTCGCGCCCGCGTCCGCGCGGACCCCGCTGGCCTGGGGTGCCGGCGCCGCGGCGCTCGCGCTCAGCGCCGCCGTGACCATCGCCTTCCACGCCCTGCGCGGGCAGGCGCTGGCCCGCCGCCGGCTGGCCGCCGAGCGGCAGGAGAGCGCGCGGCTCCAGCGGGAACAGGCGCTTCGGTCGGCCGAGTTCACCCAGGAGCACGCCCGCCTCACGGCCGCGCACGCGCTTGAGGTGACCGACCTCACCGCCGAGAACGCCCGGATACGGGAGGAACTGACCTCCGCGCACGCCCGGGCCCGGGCGGAACTCACCGCCGAGAACACCCGCCTGCGGTCCGAGCTGACCGCCGAGAACACCCGGGTGCGCGCCGAACTCACGCGCCGCGCCCGCGCCGCCGAGTCCGAGCGCGCCGCCGCGCTCGCCGCCTGCGCCAACGCGGCGGGCCGCATGCAGGCGCTGGCCACCGGCATGCTCGCCGACCTGCGCGACATGGAGGGCAGGCACGCCGACGAGGACGTCCTCACCGACCTCCTGCACCTGGACCACAGGACCGCGCAGGCCGGCCGGATCGCGGACTCGGTGGCGGTGCTCACCGGCGCCCGCTCGGGCCGCCGCTGGGCCCGGCCCATCGTCATGGAGTCGATCCTGCGCGGCGCGATGGGCCGCATCGGCGGCTACCAGCGGGTGCGCGTCCACTCGGCCAGCGAGGTCGCGGTCGCCGGCCACGCTGCCGAGGGCGTCATGCACGCCCTGGCCGAGATCCTGGACAACGCGGCGAACTTCTCGCCGCCCACCTCAGAGGTGCACGTCTACATCGAGGACGTCGCGGCCGGCGTCATCGTCTCCGTCGAGGACAGCGGCCTGGTGATGGGCCCGGTGCAGCAACGCCGCGCCGAGCGCGCCGTGTCCGGCGAGGCGACGGGCCTCGGCGGGCTGACCGGTACGCGCCTGGGCCTCGCGGTGGTGGGCAGGCTGGCCCGCAAGTACGGCCTGACGGTGTCGTTCCGCCCGTCGGCGCGCGGCGGCACGGGCGTACTCCTGCTCATCCCGCACGAGCTGCTCTCCCGCCCCTCGGACGCGACCCGTCCCCCCGCCACCACGCCCGCGCAACTCCCCCCGGCGACCCCGGCGACCCCTGTCGCTGCGCCCGCGCAGCCTCCGACCACCCCGGCGACCCCGGGCACCCCCGCACCGGCCCCCGCACAGGTGCCACCCGCCACCGCGCCCGCGACCCCACCCGCGCAGCTCCCGGCGACCCCGGGCACCTCCACACCGGCCCCGGCGCATGCGTCCCCCGCCACCGCGCCCGCGCAGCGCCCGGCGGCCCCGGCCGCCCCCGGCGACGCCGACCCGACGGCGGCCAAGGATCCGGCGGCGGCCCAGGATCCGGTGCCGGAGGCGGTGGTCGCGTCCGAGGCGCCCCTCCCCAAGCGGCGTCGTGGTCGTACCCTCGCCGCCGCCGAGCGGGGCCGGCTCGACAGTGACACCGGGGAGAACCCCCGGCCGCGCCCCGCCGGCGCCGCGAGCACCGCGGCCCGTTTCAGCAGCTTCCGCCAGGCCGTCCGTACCCCCGCCCCGGACACCACCGATCCGTCGGGCGGCCCGGAGACCCCCGCCCCTGCCCAGCACCCGGAAGGCGACATCCCCCGATGACGACCGGCACCACGCCCGCCCCCACCACCGACGACAAGCTCACCTGGCTCCTGGTGGGCCTCCTGGAGCGCACCCCCGGCGCCCGCCACGCCCTCGTGCTCTCCCGGGACGGCCTGAAGCTGTGCCGCACCCCGGAGCTCTCCGTCGACCAGGCCGACCAGCTCGCCGCGATCGCCGCCGGCATCCAGTCCCTGTCGCACGGCGCGTCCGCCGAGTTCGGCGACGGCACCGGCGGGGTCCGCTCGGCGATGGCCGAGTTCTACGGCGGCATCCTCTTCATCGTCGAGGCCGGCGAGGGCGCGCACCTCGCGGTCATCGCCGCCGAGGACGCCGACGCGGGCCTGGTCGGGCACACCATGAGCGAGCTGGTCGAGCAGCTCGGCGAGCATCTGCGCGCGGCGCCCCGCGCCACCGGCGGCCGGCCCACCGCATGAGCGTGGGCCGCCCCGGCAGGGACGACTCCCCCGACCGGCTGTACACCCTCACCCAGGGCCGCAGCCGGTCGGCGCCCGACGCCCCCTTCGACCTGGTGACGCTCGTCGTCGCCGAGTGCGACCCGGTGCCCGGCATGCAGTCGGAGCACGCCGCGATCCTGCGGATGTGCCGCCTGCCGACGGCGGTCGTGGAGATCGCCGCCGATCTCGGCCTGCCGGTGAGCATCACCCGCATCCTGCTGTCCGACCTGCTCGACGCGGGCCGCGTCAGCGCCCGCCACCCCCGCTCGGGCCCCGCCCACAGCCTTCCCGACCCCGAACTCCTGGAGCAGGTGCTCGTTGGACTCCGCAACCTCTGACCGCACACCGGCCGGCACCGGCCGAAGAGCGCCGGCAGCGACCGCCGACAACGGCCTGAAGATCGTCGTGGTCGGCGGTTTCGGCGTCGGCAAGACGACCCTGGTCCGCTCGGTCAGCGAGATCCGCCCCCTCAACACCGAGGAGACGATGACGCAGGCCGGCCGGGGCATCGACGAGACGGGCGGCCTGGCGGGGCTGCGCGCCAAGACGGCCACCACGGTCGCCTTCGACTTCGGCCGCATCACCCTCGACGCGCACAACGTCCTCTACCTCTTCGGCGCCCCCGGCCAGGAGCGCTTCTGGTTCCTGTGGGACCGGCTCTTCGCCGGCACGCTCGGCGCGGTCGTCCTGGTGGACACGCGGCGCCTGGCGGACTCCTGGTACGCCATCGACCGCCTGGAGCGCCACGGCACGCCGTTCATCGTGGCCCGCAACGACTTCGGCGGGCCCGCGCACACCACCGAGCAGCTGCGCGAGGCGCTCGACCTCGACCCGCACGTGCCGCTCGTGGACTGCGACGCGCGTTCGCGCACCTCCAGCAAGAGCGTGCTGATCGCGCTCGTGGAGCACCTGAAGACGCTGTACGCCGCTCAGCGAGATGCCGCGCCGCGGCATGCCGCACCGCAGAACGCCCCTCTGGAGAACGCCCCGTGACCTGCCCCGTGACCGGCGCCGCACCCTCCCCCGTCCCGCTCTCCGGCCCCCGGTTCGCCGCCGAACCCGCCCAGCTGTACCGGGAGATCCGCCGGGACCACGGCCCGGTGGCGCCCGTGCTGCTCGACGGCGACATACCGGCCTGGCTGGTGCTCGGCTACCGCGAGCTGCACCAGGTCACCGGCGACCCGGTGCTGTTCAGCCGCGACTCCGAGCTGTGGAACCAGTGGCCGAACATCCCCGCCGACTGGCCGCTGCTGCCGATGATCGGCCACCGCCAGCCGTCCATCCTCTACACGGTCGGCGAGCGGCACACCCGGCGCGCCGCCGTGATCGCGCACGCCCTCGAAGAGGTCGACCCGAGCGAACTGAAGGCGCACGCCGAGACGTTCGCGGACGAGCTGATCGACCGGTTCTGCGGCAAGGGCGCCGCGGACCTCGTCGCCCAGTACGCGATGCTGCTGCCGGTGCGCGTCCTGGCCCGCGTCTACGGCTTCCCCGACGAGGAGGGCCCCGCCCTCGTCACGGCCATGAACGACATGATCGACGGCCGGGAGCGGGCACTGGCGGGCCAGCAGCATCTGGCGTCGTCGATGGTGCGGCTCATCGCCGACAAGCACGAGGCGCCGGGCGAGGACGTGGCCTCGTACATGCTCCACCACGGGCAACCGAACGCCATCGGGCAACCGAACGCCACCGGCCAGCCGGACGCGACCGGACAACCGGACGTGAGCGGACACCCGGACGCGAACGGGCAGGCGGATACGAACGGGCAGGCGGACGCCTTCAGCGACGAGGAGATCGCCCAGGACCTCATGGTGATGATGGCGGCGGGTCACCAGCCGACGGCCGACTGGATCGGCAACTCGCTGCGGCTGATGCTCACCGACGACCGGTTCGCCGCGTCCCTCTTCGGTGGCCGGCACAGCGTCGCCGAGGCGATGAACGAGGTCCTGTGGGAGGACACCCCGACGCAGAACGTCGCCGGCCGCTGGGCCTCGCGCGACACCCGGCTCGGCGGGCGCCCCATCGGCGCCGGCGACCTGCTCCTGCTCGGCCTCGGCGCCGCCAACAGCGACCCGCTGGTGCGCACCGACGGTTCGGCGCTGACCGGCGGCAACAGCGCCCACTTCGCGTTCGGCCACGGCGAGCACCGCTGCCCCTTCCCGGCCCAGGAGGTCGCGGAGGTCATCGCGCGGACCGGCATCGAGGTGCTCCTCGACCGGCTGCCCGACCTCGACCTGGCCGTCCCGGCCGGCGACCTGACGCGCCGCCCCTCTCCCTGGCTGCGCGGTCTGACCGACCTGCCGGTGCGCTTCACCCCGACCCCGACCTCAGCGTTTGGAGACCTCAGATGACCGCGAGACCCGGCAGGATCGCCCTCGACCCGTTCGTCACCGACCTGGACGGGGAGAGCGCCCGACTGCTCGCGGCGGGCCCGCTCGCCGAGGTGGAACTGCCGGGCGGCGTGCCGGTGTGGGCGGTCACGCACCACGCCGAGGCCCGCCAACTGCTCACCGACAAGCGGCTGGTGAAGGACATCGAGGTGTGGGGCGCGTGGCGGCGCGGCGAGATCCCCGCCGACTGGCCGCTGATCGGTCTCGCCAACCCCGGGCGCTCCATGCTGACGGTGGACGGCGAGGAGCACCGCCGGATGCGCTCGCTGGTCGCGCAGGCGCTGACGCCGCGCCGCGTGGAGCGGATGCGCGAGCGCGTCACCGAGCTGACGCACGGCCTGCTTGACAGGCTGTCCGCGTCGGGTTCCGACGTGGTGGACCTGAAGGCGGAGTTCGCCTACCCCCTGCCCATGTACGTCATCAGCGACCTGATGGGCATCGACGAGGCCGACCACCCCCGCCTCAAGGTCCTGTTCGACAAGTTCTTCTCCACGCAGACGCCGCCGCAGGAGGTCGTGGCGACGCTCGGCGAGCTGGCGGCCATGATGGGCAAGGTCGTGGCGGCCCGCCGGGAGCAGCCGGGCGACGACCTGACGAGCGCGCTGATCCAGGCCTCGGAGGGCGGCGACCACCTCACCGACCAGGAGATCGTCTCCACGCTCCAGCTGATGGTCGCGGCGGGCCACGAGACGACGATCTCCCTCATCGTGAACGCGGTCGTGAACCTCTGCGCGCACCCCGAGCAGCTCGCCCTCGTCCTGTCCGGCCGGGTCGGCTGGGACGCGGTGGTCGAGGAGACGCTGCGCCACTCCACGCCGACCTCGCACGTCCTGATCCGCTTCGCCGCGCAGGACGTCCCGGTCGGGGACAAGGTGATCCCGAAGGGCGACGCCCTGATCGTCTCCTACGGCGCGATAGGCCGCGACGAGCAGGCCCACGGCCCGACGGCCGCCGCCTTCGACATCACCCGCACGTCCCCCACCCGCCACATCTCCTTCGGCCACGGCCCGCACGTGTGCCCCGGCGCGGCGCTCTCCCGCCTGGAGGCGGGCGTGGCCCTCCCGGCGCTCTACGCCCGCTTCCCTCACCTGACCCTGGCGGTCCCGCCCACGGACCTCCACCACAAGCCGGTGGTGACCCAGAACGACCTGTATGCCCTGCCGGTACGACTCGGCTGAGCAGTCCCGGGCCCAAATCCAGCCCCTCCGGCGTTTGAGGAGCGGGGTCCGGGGCAGAGCCCCGAGGCGGAGTCTCAAACGCCGGACTGTTCAAGGCCCCCGTGCCAGAAACCGCTAGGCTCACCTCGTGGCTGAGATCCGGATTCCCGCTGACATGAAGCCCGCCGACGGACGTTTCGGCGCGGGCCCCTCCAAGGTGCGGACGGAGGCGCTGGACGCCCTGGCCGCCACCGGCACCTCCCTCCTCGGTACGTCCCACCGCCAGGCGCCGGTCAAGAACCTGGTCGGCCGGGTGCGCGAGGGCGTCAAGGACCTCTTCTCCCTCCCCGAGGGGTACGAGGTCGTCCTCGGCAACGGCGGTTCCACCGCGTTCTGGGACGTGGCGACGCACGGCCTGATCGAGAACAAGTCGCAGCACCTGAGCTTCGGCGAGTTCTCCTCCAAGTTCGCGAAGGCGGCCAAGCTCGCCCCGTGGCTGGCCGAGCCCACCGTGATCACGAGCGACCCGGGCACGCACCCGGACCCGAAGGCGGAGGCGGGCGTCGACGTCTACGCCTTCACGCACAACGAGACCTCGACCGGTGTCGCCGCTCCCGTCGAGCGCGTCGCGGGCGCCGACGCCGGCTCCCTGGTCCTGGTGGACGCCACGTCCGGCGCGGGCGGCCTGCCGGTCGACATCGCCGAGACGGACGTCTACTACTTCGCCCCGCAGAAGTCGTTCGCCTCGGACGGCGGTCTGTGGATCGGCGTGTTCTCCCCGGCGGCGATCGAGCGCGCCGAGCGCGTCCACGCGTCCGGCCGGCACGTGCCGGAGTTCTTCAGCCTGCCCACGGCGATCGACAACTCCCGCAAGAACCAGACGTACAACACCCCCGCGCTCGCCACGCTCTTCCTGCTCGGCGAGCAGCTGGAGTGGATGAACTCCCAGGGCGGCCTGGAGTTCACGACCGGCCGCACGGCGGCGTCCTCGCGGACGCTGTACGGCTGGGCGGAGGAGTCGAAGTACGCGACGCCGTTCGTCACGGACCCGGCCAAGCGCTCGCAGGTCATCGGCACGATCGACTTCGCGGACGAGATCGACGCGGCGGCGGTCGCCAAGGCCCTGCGGGCCAACGGCATCGTGGACACCGAGCCGTACCGCAAGCTGGGCCGCAACCAGCTGCGGGTCGCGATGTTCCCGGCGATCGACCCGGCGGACATCGAGGCGCTGACCAAGTGCGTCGACTTCGTGATCGAGAAGCTCTAGCACTTCACCGCCCGACCGGCCGCGGATGCGCCGCGGCCGGTCGCGCGGTTCCCCCCGCTCCTGCCGGGGCCTATCGGCTCAGCTGCCGGAACCTCCGTACCGCCAGCGGCAGGAAGACCAGCGAGATCACGATCGGCCACACCACGGCCATCAGCACGGCGTGCCGCTCGACCCAGCTCCCGCCCCCGGCGCCCGGGTTGCCGAACAGCTCCCGGATGGCCGTACCCGTCGAGGAGACGGGGTTCCACGCGGCGACCGGCGCCGGCCAGTCCGGCATCAGCGACGGCGCCACGAACACGCTGGAGATCATCGTGAGCGGGAACGCGACGGCGTAGAGACCGCCCGCGGCTTCCGGTGTCGGCACGACGAGGCCGAGGTAGACCCCGACCCAGATCAGGCTGAACCGCAGGAACAGCAGCAGCCCGAAGGCGAGGGCGGTGTCCAGGGGCCCGGCGCTGGAGCGCCAGCCGATGGCGAGGGCGGTCAGCGCGAGGATGGCGAGTTCCGCGCAGGCCACCACGAGAACCGGGGCCGGGACT
Source organism: Streptomyces sp. NPDC005898 (assembly GCF_040629635.1). Taxonomy (NCBI): domain Bacteria; kingdom Bacillati; phylum Actinomycetota; class Actinomycetes; order Kitasatosporales; family Streptomycetaceae; genus Streptomyces; species Streptomyces sp. NPDC005898. The sequence goes on from NZ_JBEXWC010000019.1 coordinate 86,859, forward strand.
GCGGCCCGGGTCAGCGCCTGCGCAGCAACCGCTTCAGCCCGAAGAGGACGAACAGCACGGCACCGGCGGTGAGCGCGCCCTTGGCGAGGTTCCCGCCCAGGTCCCCGCCCCCGGCCCCGCCGCTCGAACTCCCGCCGCCCGACGGCCCGTCGGAGCCGCCCCCGCCCTTGCCGCGCACCTCCACGGGCGTCACCGCGCTCTGCGCGCCCTCGGTGCCGTACATCAGGGTCGTGCCGTCCGGGGTGTACGTCATCGACTCGCCCTGCCGCTGGAAGGGCACGCTCAGCCGCCCCTCCCGCACGGGTTTCCTGCCCGCGCCCCGCCAGGCGAGGTCGACCCCGCCGAAGTAGCCGCGCAGGGACAGCCGGCGGCCGTCGGGCGAGAAGGCGCCGTCGGTGACCCACAGGTCGGTGGCGGCGATCCGCCGGAAGACGTTCGGACCGGCGGTGGACATCGTGGCAGGCCCCTCGTAGAGGCTGCCGCCCTCCTCCTTCTTGTCCGCGATGTAGATCCGTCCGGTCTTCGGGTGCACCATCAGCGCCTCCGCGTCCCGCGCCCCGTCGGCGTACTTCACGACGTACTGCGTGGCGCGGACCGCCTGGTCCTTCAGCGTCTTCGGCTCGGGCAGCTTGTAGATCCACACGTGGGGCCAGGTGCCGCCGAGGTTGTCGCCGATGTCGCCGACGTAGAGGAAGCCGTCGGTCCCCACCGAGATCGCCTCGACGTCCCGGGGCGCGCCGATCCCGGTCATGGTGACCGTGGCGACCGTCCTGCCGGTCCTGGAGTCGACGGCGTACAGGTAGGCGCCCTTGTCCTGGTCGTTGTGCGTCCAGTAGACGCCGGGGTGGGCGCGGGAGGCGGCCAGGCCGCTGGACTCCACGATCCGCGGGTCCTTCATGGTGAACCCGTCGTGCCCGCCGTCGGCCGCGCCGGACCCCGCCGAGGTCAGGAGCAGCACGGCGGCGGCGAGGACGGAGGGGAGAGCCCGAAGCGAACGCATGGGCCCAAGCGTGCCATCCGCGCGACGGCGGGGCGTGTGCGGCCTCACATCGCGGGCGGCGGCGCCCATCCGCGATGATGTGCGGATGCTCAGGTTCATGTTCGTCGGCGACTCGATGACGATCGGGAGCGCCGGTGAACACACCTGGCGCCACCGCATGTGGCAGCACCTGCGCGCCACCCTGGGCGACGGGGGCGTCGCCGTGGTGGGGCCGCGCACCGCGCTCCACGACAAGGCGGCGGGAGCGCCCCTGTCGCACGACTACGCCGACGCCTCCCCCGACTTCCCCCGCCACCACCTGGCGGGCTGGGGCGAGGGCTGGCTGCACATGGCGCCGCGGATCGCGGAGGCGCTGACCCGCGATCCGGCGGACGTCCTGCTGATCTCGCTGGGTCTGATCGACCTCGGGTTCTACACGAACGCGGAGCAGACGGCCGTCAACGTCCGGGCGTTCGTCGCCGGGGCCCGCTCGGCGAATCCGCGCGTGCGGATGGTCCTCCTCCCGGTGATCCCGAACATCCGGGCCGCCACGGACGCGCCGTTCGCCGCCGAGGTCGCCCACTTCAACGAGCTCCTCGCGAAGACGGTCGCCGACCTGGACACCGGCCGCTCGCCCCTGCTCCTTGCCTCGCCGCCGTCCTCGTACGACATCCACGCCGACACCTACGACGGCACCCACCCGAACGCGAGCGGCGAGCACAAGCTGGCCGCCGCCTTCGCCGAGGCGATGGCGCAGGCGTGGGGCATCGGCGGGCCCTACACGGGCCTCCCGGACACCCGGGAGCTCACGCGGCCCACCGCCTGATCGCGAACTTCCCTCCCGCGCGCCGCACTTCGGCCGCGCCCGCCCCTCGCAGGTGCGCCGGAACGACCAGCTCCCGCTCGTCGGCGGCCCGCCCGAGGACGCGCGCCCGGGTCGCGGCGGCCGCACGCGGGTCGAGGCACAGGCAGCTGCTGTGCTCCGGTTCGAGGATCTGCACCGGGGTGTGCAGGAGGTCGCCGACGAAGACCGCCCGGTCGGTTCCCGAGGCGAGCCGCAGGACGGACGAGCCGGGGGTGTGCCCGGGCGCGGCCTCCAGGCTGAGGTGGGCGTCGATGCGGTACGCGCCGCTCCACAGCACTGTCTGCCCGGCGCGGTCGACGGGCGCGACGCTGTCGGCGAAGACGGGGTCGCGGCTGACCCGGTCCGCGCCGCGCGGGCCGAAGTGGGCGTGGTCGGCGGCCGGCATGAGGTAGGTGGCGTTCGGGAAGGTGGGCACCCAGCCGCCGTCGCCGCGGCGGGTGTTCCATCCCACGTGATCGGCGTGCAGGTGGGTGTTGACGACGATGTCGACGTCCTCGGGGCGCACTCCGGCGGCGGCGAGCCGGGCCGGGAAATCGGTGTCCAGGTCCGCGAAGTGCGGGGCGTCCGGCCGGTGGCGTCCATTGCCGACGCCGGTGTCCACCAGGACCGTCTTCCCCTCGCTCCGGAGCACCCAGGTCTGTACGGCGGCCATGACCCGGCCGCTGTCGGGGTCCCAGAAGTCGGGCGCGAGCCAGGACCGGTTCTCGCGCCACCGCTCCTCGGGCACGCCGGGCACGAGCGCGGTGGCGGGCAGGAAGGGCGCCTCCAGGTCCACCACGCGCCGGATCTCGACCTCGCCGACCATCAGGTGTTCGTTCATGCGTACGACCGTAGGCAGCACCGGGTGAGCGCCTCAATGCCCGAACCGCTCGCCCGGATACGCGCATGACTCACCACCCGTTCCTCTACGCTGCCGCCATGGACGTAGTGAGCGACGCGATCGCGGCCGCGCGGGTCGGCCGGCCCGACGCCCACCGGGTCCGGGTCAGCGGCTCCTGGTGCAGCAGGCTGCCCGCGTACGACGGGATGGGGTTCCACGTGGTCCTGGAGGGCGGCTGCTGGCTGCTGCCGGACGGCGGCGGCGCCCCGCTCACCCTCGCGACGGGCGACGCGGTGCTGCTGCCGCGCGGGGCGGGCCACGTCCTCGCGGACGCACCGGCGGACGCCCGCACCGTCGCACGGGCGGCCCCCTTCGAGCATCGGCTCGACGCGGCCGGCCCCTCGCGGGCCCCCTTCCCGCTCCCCGAACAGGACGGCCCGGCCACCGAGTTGCTCTGCGGGAAGTACCGCTTCGACCGCCGGCACGCCCACCCGCTGCTCGCCGAGCTGCCGCAGACCGTGCATCTGCCCCGCCGCGCCGGACACCACCCGGAGCTGCGGGCGGCGATCGACCTGCTCGGCCGGGAGACGGGGGCGGCGCTCCCCGGTGCTGACGTGGCCGTGTCCGGGCTCCTCGACCTGCTGCTGATCTACATGGTGCGGGCGTGGACGACGGACCACACCTCGGGCGCCGGCTGGCCCGCCGCCCTGGCCGACCCCGTGGTCGCCGAGGCCCTGCGGCTCCTGCACGCCTCCCCCGAGGCCGCCTGGACCAGCACCTCGTTGGCCGCCCGCACGGGGGTCTCCCGCGCCACCCTCACCCGCCGCTTCACGACGCTGGTGGGCCGCGCCCCGATGACGTACCTCACCTGGTGGCGCATGTCCCGGGCGGCCACGCTCCTGCGCGACACGGCGCACCCCCTGAAGACAGTGGCCCGCCAGGTGGGCTACGGCTCGCCCTACGCCCTCTCGCACGCGTTCACCCGGACCTTCGGCACCACGCCGGGGCGCTACCGGAACGGTACGAATTCACGTGCCGTCGCACCGGCGCCCTGAGGCGGCCGGCGCGCACTGTGCGGCACTCGGGTCCACGCTGGAAGGGAGGGTGTTTCCCCGTGCCTCTCAGCAGGTGAGCAGGTGAGCAGGGAGGAGCCATGACAGCGATCACGCGGAAGGACACTCCGGTCGCCATCGCGGACGGCGGAGTGGAGCTGCGTTTTCAGGACGTCGGCGGAGACATGTCGGTCGCCTTCGTGAGGTTTCCCGAAGGCACCGACCTGGGACCGGCCCTCAAAGGGCTGGCCGGTGACCTCTGCCCGTGCGCGCACTGGGGCTATCTCTTCAAGGGGCGGCTGAAGATGCGGACGCCGGACGGCGACGAGGTCTACGAGGCGGGTCAGGCCTTCTACTGGCCGCCCGGTCACGCCCCGGTGGCCCTTGAGGACTGCGAGTACGTCGACTTCTCACCGACGAAGGACTTCAACGAGGTGATCGAGCACATCAAGTCACAGGGAGGCTGACGGGCGCGGGGCCTCGCTCCATGGCGGGGCAGGACTCGGCGCGTGATGACGCGGTCACCGTGCCGCGCGTTCAGTCGTCTCGTGCAGCAGATCAACCTCCACGAAGGGGACTTCACTCGTCGGGCGCGACCGCCAGTCCAGCGGCCACGTGTAGCCGTCCAACGCCGGCACGCCCACGTACGCGAGGTTCCCCGAGCGTCGGCTCAGCGCACGCGCGCCGACCGGCCAGGTGCGGGAGTCCGCTGTCTGCGGGGGCAGCAGGAAGTAGAGGTAGCGCCCACCCGTCGCCTCGCGGACGATCGGGCCCGCGCGGAAGTCCGTGAACTGCATCAGGTCGTACGCGACTTGGTCGCCGAGCGCGCCCTCGATCCGTACCGCGTCGAAGTGAATGCCGGCGTGGCGCAGGGCGTGGCCCGTCGCCGGGATCCAGTCGTGGACCCTGAGTGATGAGGTTTCCGAGTTCATGCGTCAGATGTTGTCGGGCGCTCACATACTGTGACCAGGGATTCGTAGGCGTCGTGCTGCGCTGTGCGCTTGGGGAGGTCGCTGTGCACTCCGGTGAACGAGGTTCGGAGACGTTCGGCGCGCTGTTGCGGTTCTACCGCGAGCGGGCCGGGCTCACCCTGGAGGTGCTGGGCACGCATGTCCAGTACTCCAAGTCGCAGGTGGCGATGGTGGAGCGGGGCGAGCGGCCCCCGAAAGGGAAACTGGTCGAGATCGCCGATCAGGTACTGGGTGCACAGGGTGCACTGACGCTGCTCGCGGAGAAGGAGTTCGGGAGCAGCGGGCTACGGCCGTGGACCGAGGATTATCTGGCTGAGGAGAAGAACGCCTCTGCCCTTCACGTGTACCAGAGCCACGTGATTCCTGGTTCGCTCCAGACGGAGGCATACGCCCGGGCGGTCTACGCCTGCAACTGCTACCCGACTCTGGACGACGACGAGGTGGAGAAGCGGGTGGTCGACCGCGTGGGGCGCCAGCGGTTGTTCCAGCGCAAGCCCGCGCCGAACGTCAGTTACGTACTGGAGGAGAGCACTCTCACCCGACCCATCGGCGGCCCACCGGTCCTCAAGGAGCAGCTGCACCACATCCTCGGCATCGGACAGTTACGGCACGTCGAGGTCCAGGTCATGCCGCATGCGCGGCACGTCCACGCGGGGCTGAACGGCTCCATGATCCTGCTGGAGACAGCAGAGCGTCGTCAGCTTGCCTATGTGGAAGGACCGAGTGGCGGCTACTTTGTATGCGAACAGCCCTACCTGGGAGACCTGTTCGGCAAATATGGCATTCTGCGGGCGCAGGCTCTGAACCCGGAAGAGTCAGCGAAGCTGATCGAACAGGTGGCGCAGGGACTATGAGCGTGGACCTCAACTGGTTCAAGAGCAGCTACAGCGGTGGCGAGGGCGAATGCCTGGAGGCGGCCCTCAGCTGGACCAAGTCCACCCACAGTAGCGAGCAAGGCGGCGAATGCCTGGAGGTAGCCGCAACGCCCGCCACCATCCACATCCGCGACTCAAAGCTGAACCCCAGCGGCCCCACCCTCCAGATATCCCCCGCCACCTGGACCGCCTTCCTCAGCGCGCCTGCGCGGCCCGCGCCCGGTCGGACATGAGCTGCGTGGCGAACTGGAGGTCGTCGCTGCCGTACTTGCGGCTCTCCGTGTCCTTGCCGCCCACGACAGTGAGTACCGTCCCCGTGCGTACCAGCGTGTAGTTGGTGGTCTCGGAGACGTATCCGCCGCCTCGGCCCTCGGTCACGGAGAACGCGACGAGTTCGTCACCGATGGCCGGCATGGTCATCCGCTGCGCGCCCTCCTTCGCCGCCTCGCGGCTCTTCTCCTTGAAGGCGGCGACCGCCTTCTTCTCGCTCGGGTACGCGTAGACCAGGAACTGGGTGTCCATGCCGTAGCTCGGGTAGTACACGGCTGAGCCTTCGAAGGTCGAGCCGTCGTCCTGGGAGGCGACGTCCGCGGTGGGCGGGCTGCTCTGGGTCCAGCCGGAGGACAGGCTGGTCGTATCGGGCAGGACGCTCAGGACCGCGTCGGCGTCGGCCAGCGGCACCAGCTTCTGCGATCCACCCGCCCCGTCCACACCGGTTCCCGCACCGGGTGCCGCGTCGCTTCCGCCACCGGTCGCCGAACCGCCCGGCTGGGACCGGCCGCCGGGGACGGACGCCCGGTCCGGGCCCGGCGAGTCCCCGCCGCCGAACAACTGCGTGCCGCCGTAGACCGCGAAGACCACGAGAACGAGGAGTACGGCCAGCGACGCCGCCAGCGCCGTGCGCCCCGCGGGGGTGTTGTTGAAGGTCACGGGGCCCAGCGACAGGGTGCTGCCCCGCACCTTCGCACCGCCGTCGATCACGATGCTGCCCGTGTACTCCCGAGGGGGCTCGGCCGGTGGCGGACCAGCCGTGGGAGGGCCGGCCGGAGGCGGGCCCGCCAGCGCCTCCGCGAGCCGGGCGGCGAACTCCGGGTCCGCCGCGACAAGCTCCCGCACCGCTTCCCGCAGCGCGGCCAGCGCCTGGGGGTCCTGCGGCCTCTCCTCCACGACGTCCAGCGCCGCCTGCCCGGAGGAGGTCCCGCCGATGCGCTGCCGTACGAGATCGGAGACGGTCTGTCCCACCTCCGCCCCCACCGCGCCCGCCGCGCCACCTGCGAACCCCGCCATCACGCGCACCGCTTCCGCGACCACGTCCACGGACCCCACGCCACCACCCCCGAGTCATGGGCATGCCATCGGACTCATGCCGAGACCCCTATTGTCGGTCAACCCCGCGTGTATGTAAGGGCGTTGGTGGTACCGGCACCAAGACCCGGTCCGCCCGAACCGGCTCGGTCAGGACGCCCGCGTCAGTCGGTTCGCCAGCGTCGACATCGTGTACGTACCGATGCCGAGGACGACTTCGAGGGCGTTGCGCTCGGTGTGGCCGTGGGACAGGAACGCCTTCAGCTCGTCGTCGCCGACGCCGCCCACCGTGGCCAGCACCGCCAGCGTGAACTGCCGTACCGCTTCGAGCCGTTCGTCGGGCAGCTCACGCTCCTCGCGCAGGGCCGTGATCAGCTCCGTCCCCGCGCCCAGCTCGCGCAGCTTGCCGGTGTGCATGGTGACGCAGATGTGGCAGTCGTTACGGGTGGCGACCGTCATGATGACGACCTCGCGGGCGACGGGCTCCAGCGTCGTGCGCTCGAAGGCGGCGCTCGACTCCAGGAACTCGTTGAGGAGTTCGGGGGACTCGGCGAGCCGCGCGACGGCGTTCGGGAGCCGCCCGAAGGCCTGGGTCACCCGCTCCATGGCGGGGCGGGACTCGGCCGGTGCGGTCTCCACGGTGTGGTCGGTGAACAAGGTGTACCCCCTACTATCGACAACATGGTTGACGAACAAAAGGTAAACCGGGTTGACGATCTGCACAAGGGGATCCAGGGAAGCGGGGAGGACGGGCGCGCCGGAGCCGACGCGGCCGCCGGAGCCGACGCGGCCGACGGGGCCCACGGCAGGGGCTACGAACTTCCCTTCCTGCTCCTCGCCGGTTTCCGCTCCCTCATCGACCGCGTGCACGCCGAACTCGCCCACCAGGGCCACCCCGACATGCGCCCCGCCCACGGCTTCGCCCTCCAGGCCATCGGCGCCCGGGGCGCCACCGCCAGCGAGATCGGCCGCCGCCTCGGCGTCTCCAAGCAGGCGGCGGGCAAGACGGTCGACCGCCTCGTCGCCCTCGGCTACGCGGCCCGCGCCGACGACCCCGCCGACGCCCGCCGCAAGCTGGTCCGCGTCACCCCGCACGGCATCGACGCGCTGCGCCGCTCGGCGGTCGTCTTCGACGAGCTGCGGGCGGAGTGGGCGGCGTCCCTCGGCGTCGACCGCCTGCGCGACCTCGAATCCGGTCTGCGCGCGGTCGTGCCCCCGGAGGCGTTCCGCCTCGACGCGGCGGGGTGGCTGGGCGGCTCGTGACCGGACGTGACCTTGCCTCCGTGCGTATCGTTGTACTGCGCGGCCGCCTTCGACCGAGGGTGGCCGGGGAGGAGCGCCACGATGACTCTTGTGGACGACAGGATCAAGATGGCCGACAACAACACCGCGCGCCTGGACGAGATGTTCGAGGCGCTCGAGCGGGGGCCCTTCCTCGAGGGATACAAGATCGACATCATCGAGGGGGCCGTCCACATGACTCCGCAGCGGGCCAACCACTGGGACATCATCGCGGGCATCTACGATCAGCTGAGGACCAAGTACCCCCGTCGGCGCACGCTGTCCGACGTCCGCATCGACTACCCCGGTGAGCTGAACGCCTTCTGCAGTGACGTGGCCCTGGTCGCCGAGGGTGCCGAACGCACGAAGCGGGGCGGGTTCCTCTGCGGCGACGTCGAGTTCGTCGCCGAAGTGATCTCCCGGGGCACGGGTCCGAACGACTACGGACCCAAGAAGGCCGGGTACGCCACCGCCGGAGTCGCCGTCTATCTCGTCGTCGACCCCTACCAGGGCAAGTGCCACGCCTACACCCGGCCCAAGGACGGCGACTACCACGTCACAACGACCGTCGACTTCGGCCAGGAGATCGACCTCACCCACACCTTCCTCGGCCTCGCTTTCGACACCTCCGACTTCTCCCGAGAGTGATCCCGAACCCCTTGCCTGGAGCCCACTCCAGCCACTTGGCTAGGGCCTCATGAAGTACACGCAGCTGGGACGCACAGGGCTCAAGGTCAGCCGGCTCACGCTCGGCACCATGAACTTCGGGCCGTTCACCAATGAACCCGACAGCCACTCGCTCATGGACACCGCGCTCGACGCGGGCGTCAACTACTTCGACACGGCCAACGTGTACGGCCAGGGCGCCGGCAAGGGCCGCACCGAGGAGATCATCGGAACCTGGTTCGCCCAGGGCGGCGAGCGCCGCGACAAGGTCGTCCTCGCCACCAAGGTGTACGGGAACATGACGGCGCAGGGCGAGAGCGTCTGGCCGAACCACGACCGGCTCTCCGCGCTCAACATCCGGCGCGCCGTCGAAGCGTCGCTCAAGCGCCTGCAGACCGACTACATCGACATCTACCAGTTCCACCACATCGACCGGCAGACGCCGTTCGAGGAGATCTGGCAGGCCGTCGACGTCCTGGTCCAGCAGGGGAAGATCCTCTACGCCGGGTCCTCCAACTTCCCCGGCTACAAGATCGCCCAGGCCAACGAGGCCGCCGCGCGGCGCGGCAGTCTCGGTCTCGTCAGCGAGCAGTGCCTGTACAACCTCGCGGTGCGCGACGCCGAGACGGAGGTCCTGCCGGCGTCGCTGGACTACGGCGTCGGCGTCATCCCCTGGTCACCGCTGCACGGCGGGCTGCTCGGCGGCGCGCTGAAGAAGCAGGAGGGCGCCCGCCGCAGCGGCGGACGGGCCGCGGCGGAGCTGGCCAAGCCGGAGGTCCGCGCGCGCGTCCAGGCGTACGAGGACCTGGTCGACAAGCACGGCCTGGAACCCGGCGAGGTCGCCCTGGCCTGGCTGCTCACCCGGCCCGGCGTCACCGCGCCGATCGTCGGCCCGCGCACCGCCGAACAGCTCGCCTCCGCGCTGCGCGCCGTCGAACTGGAGCTGTCGCGGGAGCTGCTCGACTCCCTGGACGAGATCTTCCCCGGCCCCGGCCCGGCACCGGAGTCCTTCGCCTGGTAGCCGACGGGCACCAGGGGTACGCGGGGCGGCCCGCTGTCTGTCCCGGCGGGGTCCGGGCGCGGCCGAGCCGGGCCGGGCAGGCCCGGCGGGGTCGAGTAGGTCCTAGCCGCCGAGCGCGGCCGCCACCGCGACCACGACGAACATCATCACGAGCACACCGGCCATGATCCGGTTTCTTGTCTTCGGGTCCACAGCGTCGAGGTTAACCGGCCGGGTCCGCCGGCCGGGCGGCGCCTCCCAGCGGCCAGCGCCCGACCGCCTCGTACCGGGGCCGCTCCCCCGGCACACCGCTCCGGGGCAGTTCACTGCGTACGAGGGTCAGCTCGTCCACCGTCCACGGCGCGCCCGCGAAGGACGCGAGCGCGTCGGCGTACGGCCGAAGGTCCGTGCCCCCGCCCCCGCGCGCCAGCGTCAGGTGCGGGCGGTAGGGCCGGGCCTCCTCCCGCGTAAGGCCCGCCTTGCGCGCCGCCGCCTCCGCCCGCCCGGCCAGCAGCCGCAGCGCGGCCGTCTCCCCCGTGACGCCCGCCCACAGGACGCGGTCCCCGAAGTGGCCGCCGCCGCGCAGGGCAAGGGTGAACGGCGGGGTGCGGTGCGCGGCCCGTGCCAGGCGGGCGGTGAGATCGGGCACGGTCTCCGCCGGCACCTCGGCCAGGAAGGCCAGCGTGAAGTGCCAGTTCGCCGGGGGCGCCCAGCGCAGGGTGTCGGCGCCCGGCAGGCCCTGCGGCCCGGACGCCGCCGCCGCGAGTTCGGCGACGACGGCGTCCGGGGGCAGCACGGCCGCGAAGAGTCTCATGGGTCCGACGATAGGGCGTGCCGGGAGAGTCCCGAGGGGCGGAACCCGCGCGGGCGGGGCTCACGCCGCCGTCGCCAGCTCCCGCTCCCTCGGCACGAACCGCACGTGCTGCCGGCCGCGGCGCAGGTCCACCTTGAGCCGCAGGTTCGCCGCGCGCGCCAGCATCAGGCCGACGCCGACCGCGGCGAGCGCGCAGACCAGGCCGCCGGCGGCCATGCTGACCCGTACACCGTAGGCGTCGGCGAGCCAGCCGAAGAGCGGTCCGCCGAGCGGTGTGCCGCCGGTGAAGACCATCATGAACAGCGACATGACGCGGCCCCGCATCTCGGGGTCGGTGGACATCTGGACCGCCGAGTTGGCGGTGACGTTCACCGTCAGGCCGAGGATGCCGATGGGCACGATCAGCGCGACGAACATCCACAGCTCGGGCGCGAAGGCCGCCACGATCTGCAGCACGCCGAAGGCGAGTGCCGCCCCGGCGAGCAGCCGCAGCCGGGAGGTGCCGCGCCGGGCGGCGAGGAGCGCCCCGGCCAGGGAGCCGATGGCCATCAGGGTGTTGAAGAGCCCGTACATCCCGACGCCGCCGTGGAAGACGTCGTTAGCGAAGGCGCTCAGCCAGATCGGGAAGTTGAACCCGAACGTGCCGACGAAGCCGACGAGGACGATGGGCCAGATCAGCTCGGGGTGCCGGGAGACGTAGGTGAGGCCTTCCCGCAGCTGCCCCTTGCCGCGCGGCTTGCGCGGGGTGGGGTGCAGTTCGGCGGGGCGCATCAGGAGCAGGCCGGTGAGCGGCGCGAGGAAGGACAGGCCGTTGGCGAGGAACGCCCAGCCGGGTCCGACGGCCGCCGTCAGGGCGCTGGCCACGGCGGGGCCGACGAGGCGGGCGGACTGGAAGTTCGCGGAGTTCAGCGAGACGGCGTTGCGGACCTGGTCGGGTCCGACCATCTCGGGCACGAAGGACTGCCGCGTCGGGTTGTCGACGACGGTGACGAGGCCGGTGAAGAAGGCCGCGGCGTAGACGTGCCAGACCTGGACGTGTCCGGTGAGCGTGAGCGCGGCGAGGAAGAGGCCGCTGAGGCTCATCGCGCCCTGGGTGAGAAAGAGCAGGTTCCGCTTGGTGAACCGGTCGGCGATCACGCCGCCGTAGAGGCCGAGGAGCAGCATCGGCAGGAACTGCATGGCGGTGGTGATGCCGACGGCCGCGGAGGACCCGGTGAGGCTGAGCACCAGCCAGTCCTGGGTGATGCGGGCCATCCAGGTGCCGGTGTTGGAGACGACGGCCCCGGTCGCGAAGAGCCGGTAGTTGCGGATCCTCAGCGAGCTGAACATCGAGGACTTACGGGTGTGGCCAGGGGTGTCGTGGGTGGTTGGTGCGGGGGCGGAGGGTGCTCCGGATCCCGTACTCAAAGTGCGTTCGCCTCCTTTGGACGTACGAAGGGTCGATCGGTCGTACGCGGGTCGTGTTCCGCGGGGTGCGGGAGCCGTCTCCCCGCCAGGTGCGGGGCCGTCTCCCGCGGGCGCGAGGACCGGGCGGGGCCTAGAGGTGGGCGAGCTTCTCCAGGACGGGGGCGGCGGCGCGCAGGCGCGCCCACTCGTCCTCGTCGAGATGCTCGACCAGCCCGGCCAGCCAGGCGTTCCGCTTGCGGCGGCTCTCCTCGAGCATGGCCTCGGCGGTCTCGGTCTGGGTGACCACCTTCTGGCGGCGGTCCTCCGGGTGCGGCTCCAGCCGGACCAGGCCCTTGGCCTCGAGCAGGGCGACGATGCGGGTCATCGACGGCGGCTGCACGTGCTCCTTGCGGGCGAGCTCGCCCGGGGTGGCGTGGCCGCAGCGGGCGAGGGTGCCGAGCACCGACATCTCGGTGGGGCTCAGCGACTCGTCGACCCGCTGGTGCTTGAGTCGACGGGACAGGCGCATCACAGCGGAGCGCAAGGCGTTCACGGCGACGGCGTCGTCACCATGGGAGAGGTCCGGCATGGTCGTTAGCATAACTCATTACCCTGGCTAAGGACCACTTGCTTCCCGGACGTCTCCCGCGACGCCTCCCCCACGTCTCCCACGCGTCTGCCGGCGGCCGCCGAAAAACGGATGAGCGCCCGGGACCAGGTGGTCCGGACGCTCATCAGGCACGGCTGCGGGGAACCCCGACCGGGGCCGCGTGATCAGGTGAGTTGCAGCGCCGGCATCAGGTAGTAGAAGGCGAACACCGCCGACACCGCGTACATCGCGGCCGGCACCTCGCGCCCCCGGCCCGCGGCCAGCCGCAGCACGGTGAACGTGATGAAGCCCATGCCGATGCCGTTGGTGATCGAGTACGTGAACGGCATCATCAGCATCGTCACGAACGCGGGGATGGCGATGGTGGGGTCGGCCCAGTCGATCTGCCGGATGGAGCCGGACAGGATCAGGAAGCCCACCGCGAGCAGCGCGGGCGTGGCCGCCTGGGACGGCACCATCGTGGCGAGCGGCGTGAGGAACAGCGCGACGGCGAACAGTCCGCCGGTGACGACGTTCGCGAGGCCGGTGCGCGCGCCCTCGCCGACGCCTGCCGTGGACTCCACGAAGCAGGTGGTGGCCGAGGAGGACGAGGCGCCGCCCGCGGCGACCGCGATGCCGTCGACGAAGAGCACCTTGTTGATGCCGGGCATGTTGCCGCCCGCGTCGGTCAGCCCGGCCTCGTCGCCGATGCCCATGATCGTGCCCATCGCGTCGAAGAAGCACGAGAGCAGCACGGTGAAGACGAACAGGACGCCGGTCAGGACGCCGACCTTCTCGAAGCCGCCGAACAGGCTGATCTCGCCGACGAGCCCGAAGTCGGGCGTCGAGACGGGGTTGCCCGGCCACTTCGGGGTGGTCAGACCCCAGCTGGGCACGGTGGCGACGGCATTGATGACCATCGCGACGACCGTCATGACGACGATGCTGATGAGGATGGCGCCCGGCACCTTGCGCACCAGGAGCGCCAGCGTGAGCAGCACGCCGAGGGCGAAGACCAGGACGGGCCAGCCGTTGAGGTGGCCGTCGCCGCCGAGCTGGAGCGGGACGGTGGTGTGGGCGGCGTCCGGGATGCGCGAGACGAAGCCGGAGTCGACGAGGCCGATCAGCATGATGAACAGGCCGATGCCGATCGCGATGCCCTTGCGCAGCCCGAGCGGCACGGCGCTCATCACGCGCTCCCGCAGCCCGGTGGCGACCAGCAGCATCACGACGAAGCCCGCGAGGACCACCATGCCCATGGCGTCGGGCCACGACATGCGGGGGGCGAGCTGGAGGGCGACGACGGTGTTCACGCCGAGGCCCGCGGCGAGCGCGATCGGGACGTTGCCGATGACGCCCATCAGGAGCGTGGTGAAGGCGGCGGTGAGCACGGTCGCGGTGACCAGCTGCTTGTTGTCGAGCTGGTGCCCGTACATGTCCTTCGCGCTGCCGAGGATGATCGGGTTCAGCACGATGATGTAGGCCATCGCGAAGAAGGTGGCGAAGCCGCCACGGACTTCCCTGGCCAGGGTCGAACCGCGCTCAGTGATCTTGAAGTAGCCGTCGAGACCGCCCTGCGGGGGCTTCGCGGGCTCGTTGCCGGCGTCGACCGGGGCACTGGCCGAGGGGGACATGAAAAACCTCGTGACTTGTATGTTCGTACGAAAGCAACCGGCCATTCATAAGCCGTTTCAGTATGAATACATGAGGAGAAAATCGCTATCTCCGCGCGTAGACCCAGGTGCCGCAACGGGTGTAGGCGGTACTGGACCCGCCTCGTAAGCTGTGCCCATGGCCGCACCTTCTTCGGGATCCCCCCAGCACGAGGCGCCGGAGCCCCTGGAGGGCCCCGTGGTCGCCACCATCACCGGCGGCACGATCCTCTGGTTCGTCCTCTTCCTGGTCCAGCTGCCCTTCTACGGCTGGTTCGACGAGCGCGACACGACCTGGTGGGTGTGGACGTGCCTGGCCGGCGGCGGCCTCGGCCTCATCGGCATCTGGTACGTACGCCGCCGCGACGCCGCCCTCAAGAGGGCGAAGGTCACCGAGTCCCGGTAACAAGGTCCCGCCGCCCCCGGGCCGCGCGTACGACCACAGGACCGGACATGTCCTACCGAGGTCGGATCTTCGCCGCGCTCAAGGGGTGAACCCCCACCGCCCCCCTTACCGTCGAATGCATGACGCATATCGACGCGGGCGCCGAAGCCGAACCGGCCCACCCGGCGGCGCCCTCCGCGCCCCGGGCCACCGGCCTGACGGCCGCCGAGGTGGCCGAGCGGGTGGCCCGCGGCGAGGTCAACGACGTACCGGTGCGCAGCTCCCGGTCCCTGCCCGAGATCGTCCGGGCCAACGTCTTCACCCGCTTCAACGCGATCATCGGCGTGCTCTGGGTGATCATGCTCTTCGTGGCGCCGATCCAGGACAGCCTCTTCGGCTTCGTCATCGTCGCCAACACCGGCATCGGCATCCTCCAGGAGTGGCGCGCCAAGAAGACCCTGGACTCCCTCGCCGTCATCGGCGAGGCGAGACCGACCGTGCGGCGCGACGGCGGGGCCACCGAGATCTCCGCCTCAGAGATCGTCCTCGGTGACCTGGTGGAGCTGGGGCCCGGCGACAAGATCCCGGTGGACGGCGAGACCGTCGAGGCCGACAGCCTGGAGATCGACGAGTCCCTCCTCACCGGTGAGGCCGACCCGGTCGTCAAGAAGCCCGGCGACAAGATGATGTCCGGCTCGTTCGTGGTCGCGGGCGGCGGCGCGTTCACCGCCACCAAGGTCGGCCGGGAGGCGTACGCCGCGCAGCTCGCCGAAGAGGCCTCGCGCTTCACGCTCGTCCACTCCGAGCTGCGCTCGGGCATCTCCACGATCCTCAAGTACGTGACGTGGCTGATGGTGCCGACCTCCATCGGCCTGGTGATCTCCCAGCTCGTCGTCAAGGACGACGACTTCAAGGAGTCCATCGCCTACACCGTCGGCGGGATCGTCCCCATGATCCCGGAGGGGCTCGTGCTGCTGACCTCCGTCGCCTTCGCGATCGGCGTGATCCGGCTCGGCCGCAAGCAGTGCCTCGTCCAGGAACTGCCCGCCATCGAGGGCCTGGCCCGCGTCGACACCGTCTGCCTGGACAAGACCGGCACGCTCACCGAGGGCGGCATGGACGTCACCGAGCTGCGCCCCCTGAACGACAGCGACGAGGCGTACGTACGCAAGGTCCTCGGCGCGCTCGGCGAGTCCGACCCCCGGCCGAACGCCTCGCTCCAGGCGATCATCGACGCCTGCCCCGACAGCGAGGACTGGCGCTGCACCGAGTCGCTGCCGTTCTCCTCGGCCCGCAAGTACAGCGGCGCCTCCTTCAGCGAGGGGGACGGCACCACGTCGGCCTGGCTGCTCGGCGCGCCCGACGTGCTGCTGCCCGACGGCGACCCGGCCCTCGCCGAGATCGAGGAGCTCAACCGGCAGGGCCTGCGCGTGCTGCTCCTGGCCCGCGCGGCCGGCGACCTCGACGCCCCCGACGTGGCCGCCTCGGCGCACGCCACCGCCCTGGTCGTCCTGGAGCAGCGGCTGCGCCCCGACGCCGCCGACACCCTGCGCTACTTCGCGGAGCAGGACGTCGCGGCCAAGGTCATCTCGGGCGACAACGCCGTCTCGGTGGGCGCCGTCGCGGGCAAGCTCGGGCTGCCCGGCGCCGAGAACGCCGTGGACGCGCGCCGGCTGCCGGGCGAACCGGAGGAGATGGGGCGGGCGCTCGACGACAACTCCGTCTTCGGCCGCGTCACCCCGCAGCAGAAGCGCGACATGGTCGGCGCCCTCCAGTCACGCGGGCACACGGTCGCGATGACGGGCGACGGCGTGAACGACGTGCTGGCCCTGAAGGACGCCGACATCGGCGTCTCGATGGGGTCGGGATCGGAGGCGACGCGGGCGGTCGCCCAGATCGTGCTGCTCGACAACAGCTTCGCGACGCTGCCCTCGGTGGTCGCGGAGGGCCGCCGCGTCATCGGCAACATCACGCGCGTGGCCACGCTGTTCCTGGTCAAGACCGTCTACTCGGTGATCATCGCGCTGCTCGTGGTCTGCTCGCAGGTCGAGTACCTCTTCCTGCCCCGGCACCTGACGCTGCTCTCCACCCTGACGATCGGCGTGCCCGCGTTCTTCCTCGCCCTCGCCCCCAACAAGGAGCGCGCCAGGCCGCACTTCGTGCGCAGGGTCATGCGGTACGCGATTCCCGGCGGCGTCATCGCGGGCGTCGCCACCTTCGTGACGTATCTGCTGGCCCGGCACCACTACGCGGGGGCGGGCGCGCGGGAGGCCGAGACCAGCGCGGCGACCCTGGCGCTGTTCCTGATCGCCATGTGGGTCCTCGCCATCATCGCCCGCCCCTACACGTGGTGGCGGGTCGCCCTGATCGGCGCGATGGGTCTCGGCTTCCTGCTCGTGCTGACCGTGCCCTGGCTCCAGGACTTCTTCCAGCTGAGGCTGGTGGGCACGGTGATGCCGTGGGCGGCGGTCGCGATCGCGGCGGTGGCCTCACTGGCCGTCGAGGCCGCCTACCGCGTACTGGACCGCCGCTTTCCGGCGTAGTCCCCTACCCGCGGGATCTACTGGACGTCGACGTAGTCGCTGGTGGCCGTCACCGACGGGGTGGTGGACGTGCCGGCGAAGGAGTAGCGGAAGTAGCCGTCGGCGGAGGCCGTGACGGTCGTCTTCAGCGCGCCCCGGGAGCCCGACTTCACCGTCTTGACGGTGGTGTAGGCGCTGGCGCCCTTCTTCTTGAACTGGAGCTTCACCGACTGGCCGGTGTAGCCCGCGTACGCCTTGGTGTCCCAGTTGGCGCGGGTCAGGGCGCCGGCGACCGTGAGCGTCTTGCCCTTCTTGACGGGCTCCGGGGAGGCGTTGGTGGTGAGCTTGGCGGCGCGCTTCACCGAGACGCTCGCGTACGAGTCGCGGATGATGTAGTCGCCGTCCTTGCCCTGGGCGCCCGCCAGGACCTTCCACTTGCCGGCGAGGATGTTGCCGTAGATGTTCTTCTTGGGGTCGGCGACGACCTTGATGGTGCAGGTGCCCGTGGTGGCGTTGACGGCCTTGCAGTCGGCCTCCTCGTCCTCGCCCGGGACCATGGAGCCGTCAAGGTTCTCCTCGGAGAACTCCGAGCCGTGCCACAGGAGCGCGGCGCCGTCGTTGATGCCCTTGGGGTCCGTGGCGGTGACGCTGATGACGACCGTCTTCTTGACGGAGGTGCCGACCACGATGTCCTTGCCGCCGTTGACGGTGACCTTCGTGATCTTGGTGTCGCCCACGGTCTCGTCGCCCGGGCCGCGCTCGGCGACGGAGGCGAGGTTCGGGACCTTCGGGGCGTCGGCGGCCTGGGCGGCCGGAACAGCCAGTGCGGACAGGGCCAGGGTGCCGGACAGTGCGGCCACGGTGGCGCGGATGCGCATGTGTTTCCCCAAGTGGAGAAGGGGACCTCGCGGTGCAGGTGCCGTCACGCGAGATCCGGGTGATCTAGGAGTCTGTTGACTCGCAAGATCAGACCCCCACCAGGGCCGAACGGTTGTACGACGCGGGCGAATTGGTTCGCTGTCGCCCTGGAATACGAGCCCCCCGCCACGGAATGCCGGGTTCCGCCCCCTTTGGCGGGATGGAACCCGGCGACCGCGACCCCGGAGGTCAGTCGAACCAGCGGTCGCGGGCCAGCTCGGCCGTCCGGGAGGGGTCCTCGAGCAGCGCCGCCACCTCGAAGCGGCGCGGCCACTGCCCCGCCGCCCAGGCGAGAGCGGCCGCGACGCCCTCCAGGGTGGCCGCGTGCACCGTGCCGTCCGGGGTGCGCCGCCAGTCCAGCTCCACACCGCCCGCCACCAGCTCGTCGTGCTCCACGTACGTACGCGGGGTCGCCGCCCCCAGCAGGGTCCGCACCGGCTCCGGCACCGCGCGCTCGACGCCCTGCCCCGCGGGCTCCACGGCCGCCGTCTCGCTCAGCCTGCGCACCTGGAACAGTTCCGCCAGGTCGGCGGCCCGGCGCGGCTCCACGGGCAGCAGCGCCACCCCGCCGGCCAGCGGCAGCAGATCGGGGGCGTCGGCGATCACCGCGTCCGCCGCGTCGACCACCACGACCTCGCCGTCCACCACCGCGCGCAGCTCGTCGGGGAGCGTCACCCGCTCCGGGTCGAGATCGGCCAGCGCGCCGTACAGGGCGTGCAGCTGGGCGGCGGACACGGGCCGCTCCGGGTCCGCGAGCCGGTCCAGCAGCTCGGCCGCGCCGCCCGGCTCCGCGAGCAGCGCGGCCACCGACGTCCGTACGCCGAGGGCCCGCAGCACCTCCTCGTCGCCGAACCCGGACGCGTCCGCCGCGTCGTACAGACCCACCAGGAGCGGATCGCCGCCCGCCGCGCGCAGCCCGGCGGGCCGGCGGCCGTCGAGGACGGGGTGCCCGCGCAGCCACCAGGCGGTGTACGAGCGGACGGTCCGCGTCGTGCCGTCCGGCAGCAGCACCCGCAGCGGCTGCGTCAGCGCGTCCCGCAGCGGGGGGCGCGAGAGCATCGCCAGCGCCTGCGGCCAGTGCTCGTCGTCGACCAGGTCCAGGTCCCGTACGGCGACGATCTCCGTGGCGACCGGCGGCACCGGGGTGTCCGGCAGCCCGTCGAGGAGGTCCTCGCACCACACGTCCACGGCGTCCAGCAGACCGACGTCATCGGGCTCGGCGAAGTCGCCGTCACGCGGCTCCAGTTCGTCGGGGTCGAGCACGACATCGGTGGCGCGTACGAGCGCGAAGGTGGCCAGCACCCCGCAGGCGGCCAGCGGCTGCTCGCCCCAGCGGTCGGCCAGCTCCTGGTCCACCAGCGCCAGTTCGTCGTCCCGCATGACCTCGGCGAAGGCGCTGCCGGGCAGGACCAGCTCACCGGCGGGCGCCGGCTCGCCGTCCTCGTCGGGCAGGGCGAGCGCGCCGAGCCACGGCATCTCGCCCGGCGCGAGATCGGCGTCCCGCACCAGCGTGAGGACGATGTCCGCCAACTCCTCGGCGTCCGGCGCGTCCTCGTCCCACGTGTCGTCGTCCAGGGAGGCGGCGACCGCGGCGCGCACCTGGGGCGTGGTCAGGACCGCGCGGGGCGTCGCGGGCAGCGCGCCGAGCTTTTCGAGCAGCGGATGCACGGCGTCCGGGTGGGCGACCTTCAGGCCGAGCCGGGCCAGCGAGGCGGGGTCGCGTTCGTCGCCGGGGGCGGGCAGCAGCACCTGGCGGGGCCCGATCGTCGTACGCCCGTCGGCCAGCGGCACCGGGAGCCCCGAGAGCCGGTCGGGGTCGACCCCGGCGAGGGCGTCGTACAGCCGCCGCCACCAGCCGGGTTCCCGCTCCAGACCGGCGAGGCGGTCGACCGCCTCGGTCAGCGGGACGCGGGCCACGCCGAGGGTGCGCAGCTCCGCGCGGCGTTCCAGGCCCGCGGGCAGCAGGCTGGGCAGCACCTCGGCGAGGACGCGCACGGTGTCCGCGCCGGCGCCCTCCACGACCTCCGCGTCGCGGGGCCGCAGGGCCTCGGGCAGCTCGTCCTCGTCCTCCCCGCGCCGGGGCAGGGCGGGCGGCAGGAACGCGGCGCGCGGCAGCCGCTCCAGGACGGCCTGGCGCAGGGCGCCGTCCAGCTCGCTCTGCCCGAGCGGGCCGGGGACCAGGCCGATGATCTCCTCGGCCACCGGGCGCCAGGCGGTGAGGAGTTCGACGTACGCGTCCGCCGCGCGCTGCACGAGGAAGTCGGTCAGCGGCCCCGGGGCGGCGTGCCGCCGGGCCGTGTCCAGCGGGAACGAGGCGATGAGCAGCGCGGGCAGGCCGAGCGGTTCGTCGCTGGGGGTGGGGGCGTGCAGGACGGGGGTGGTGCGGGGCCGCGCCGGGGCGCCGGCGTGGTCCGCGGGGACGGCCCAGGTGACCGACCAGTAAGGGCGCAGCCGCTCCTCGACGGGCCGGTCCTTCAGGAGGGCGGGGTCGAGGGGGGCCTGCCGGTCGGCGATGCGCCAGCGGGTCGTGCCGTCGCGGCTGTCCTCCACGACGGTGTACGGGGCCTCGGCGCGGCGGCGCAGGGTGCGGGTGGCGCCGTCCGGGGTCTGGACGGTGACCTCCGCGAGCCCCGGCAGGGCGAGGAGCAGGGCGTCGTCGATGCCGTCGAGGAGCCGGGCGACGAGATCCTCGGCGGCGGCGTCGCGCAGGGGCAGGATGACGACCGTGTCGTATCCCTCGGGGGCGGTGCCCTCGGCGGCGAGGGGGAGCCGCAGGAGCGGTACGTGGCCGTCGCGGCGCCGGATCTCGTCCCCGAGGCCCGGGCTGAACCGGGCGGTCTCCGCGGCGAGCTCGCGGGCCTCGGAGAGCGACCAGCGGACGCCGCCGGTGCGACCGACGACGGCGGGCTCGTCACTGACGGCGAGCACGGCGGCGAAGCCGACGCCGAACCGGCCGACGCTGTGGCCCTGCTGGGCCGCGCTGTCCTCGCGCTTGGCGGAGGCGCGGAGGGTGGCCAGGGACTCCACGCCGGCGGCGTCGAGGGGCGCGCCGCGGTTGGCGGCGGCGAGGACGCCGTCGCGCAGCGTCAGGGCGAGGCGTCCGGGGACGCCGGCGCGGGCGGCGGCGTCGGAGGCGTTCTGGGCCAGCTCGACGACCAGGCGGTCGCGGTAGCCGCCGAGGGCGAGGTCTTCCTCGGCGTTGGCGTCCTCGCGGAAGCGGGCGGGGGCTGCCGCCCAGGCGTCGAGGACTCCGCGGCGGAGGCGGGCGGTACCGAAGGGATCCGTACCTTCGGCCGCCGGCCGCACGGGCTTGCTCACGGGGGCTTTCTCCTCTGCGGGGCGCTGCGCTGGGCTTGGCGGGGTTTGCTGGGCTGGGCTCGACTGGGGGTTCGCCTCTCCACCACTGTCGGGTGGGTTCGGCTCGGGGGCGAACGGTATCGCGTCCTGGTGGGGGGTGGTGGGGGGTGGTTGGTGGGGGGGCTGTTGGCGGGGCGGCCCTCGGTGCGGGGGCCAGTGCTTCGCCGCTGCGCGGCGGGATCTCCCACCCACCCACCCGATTACCCCGCACCGAGCCGCACCGTTCGGGCCCGCTCCTACAGCGGGGGGATCGAGCGACCCCGCGCCCGGCACCGTCCTTCGCCGCTGCGCGGCAGGGCAGACTCCCGCTCTCCACAACGGCCACCCCGTTCCGCCGCTGCGCGGCGGGGTCTCCCACCCACCCACCCGATTGCCCCGCACCAACCCGCACCGTTCTGGGCCGCTCTTGCAACGGGGACGGGTCGGACCCGCGCCCTCCCTCCCGGTCGCCGCTCTGCGGCGGGACCGGCCGGGGCTGGGCCGCCCGTGCGAGTCAGTGTTTCGCCGCTGCGCGGCGGGCCTTCCGGTCCCGCTGGTAATTACCTCCAGGGGGCGACCGTTCTACCCAGCCCGTCAGGCGGCAAGAAAGGGCGGGTGGGTGGGGAGAACGCCGCGAAGCGGCGACGCGGGCACGGGTCGAGCCGGGGTGATCAGGGGCCGGGCTCCCGCCCCTGCACCCCGAGGGCAAGAAGAGGCGGCGGGGTCTTCGCCCGTGCGACCCAGGGAGCCGGGGAGCGTGGCTCAGGGGGCTTTCGTCTGCGCGGCCCCAAGGGCCAGGGGTGCGGCAAGAGGGTGGAGCGGGCGGAGGCCCGGGCGGCAGGTCCGTACGCCGACCACCGCCCCCGGAACTAGCTGTGACCCAGGTCCTCGTCCGGCCCCGCCCCAGGCCCCTCGACCGATACCGACCCCGAATCCGCCGAAGGCCGAAGCGGCAGCACATCCACCCGCGTCTCGTCCAGAACCGGCGGCGCCGGCCGCGGTGGCTTCGGCATGACGGCGGCCTCGGAGTGACCCCCGCAGCCGTACGAGAGGGAGACGACATGCCCGTCCGCGGGCCCGAACTCATTGGCGCACACACCGAACGCCTGCCCGAGCGAGCCACCGATCGCCACCAGGAACCCGCAGCTGACACACGCCGCCGGCGCCGCCTGCGCCATCGCGGTCTTCGCGCCGTGCGTCTCCTCCCAGCGGTCCGCGGCGACATGCAGCCCGTACCGCGACAGGACCCGCGCCCTGCGCATGCCCAGCTCGTCGGCGATCGACGCGATCGAGCCCCGGGCGGGCGCCATCGGCAGCTCGGCGGGCGAGCCCACCGTGACCTCGGCGTCCTCGGCCTCGACGAGCGCCGCCATCTCCTGCGACACGATCGAGTTCGGCGGCGGCTCCTCCTCACCGGTGAAACCCGGCTCCAGGCGGAGATCCTCGGCGTCGGTCGGCAGCAGATCACCGGGGCCCATGTCACCCGGGCGCAGCCGCTCGCTCCACGGCACCCACTCGGGGGCCAGCAGCGCGTCCGGACCCGGCAGCAGGACCGTCTCGTCGAGCGTGACGATCTTCGCCCGCGAGGCCCGGGCGACCGTCACCGCCCAACGCCAGCCGCGGTAGCCGAAGTCCTTGCACTCGAAGAGGTGCGTGACGACGCGGTCGCCCTCGACGACGACCTCGACATGCTCACCGACCACCCCGGGCGCGGCGGCCTCCTCTGCCGCGGCGCGCGCCAAGCCGACCGCCTCGGCGCACAGGCGGTCGGGGGTACGCGGGGTGCGCGGGGTACGGCTTCGCGTTGTCGCTGCGCTCACAGGTATCGCTTCTCTCCTACGCCGTCTCACGAGTGCGCCACCTTTACGCGGGGGGCGGACGGAGCGGACCAGGGGGCCGCGTCAACGTCCGCGCCCGACGTTCTCGGGCGCACCTACGTCACCCATTCTGCGGGATGACCGAGAGGCGCGCGGCCAAGAACAACCGCCGCAGGCGCGCTACGCACGCTACCTTCTCCTGGCCCCTGGGCCTACACCGACGTACGCACGAGCGTCCCTCGCCCTCGTCGGCGCCCCCGTTCCGCACTGGTCTGCGGCCCTTGGACGGTTGGCCGAAACCTGCGCCCCGACGCGCCGAGGCGGTGCCCCTCGTGCCTCGTCCACCCGGCGAAATCCCACCCCCACGCCATGCGCCCGGAAGCCGCACTTCCCCTGGGCCGCACGGGCGAAGACCCCGCCGCCTCTTCTTGCCCTCGGGGTGCAGGGACGGAAGCCCGGCCCCTGATCACCCCGGCTCGACCCGTGACCGCGTCGCCGCTTCGCGGCGTTCTCCCCACCCACCCGCCCTTTCTCACCCGGGGCAATCGGGTGGGTGGGTGGGACAACCGCCGCGAAGCGGCGAAAGACAGCGCCGGGGACCGGGAGCACGAGACCGATCCGTCCCCGTTGCAAGACGGCCTCAAACGGCGCGGCCCAACGCGGGGCAATCGGGCGGGTGGGTGGGAGACCCCGCGGCGAAAGACGGGGCCCGGGACCGACGGCACGAGACCGACCCGCCCCGCTGCGAGGGCGCCCCCAAGGCTCACAGCCAGTTTCCCGCTAGTAACCCCCTCAACAGGGCACTATGACCAAATGGCCCCCACCAGGTCGACGTCCGTAGGAACCGCCGCGCCGGGCCCCGCGCGGCGGACCGTTCGCGCGCTGGGCCGCGCCCTGCACTTCCCCTTCACCGGTACCGCCCGCGGCATCCGCAAGGCCACCCACGCCCACGGAGCGGGCGAGTCGGGTCTCGGCAAGCTGATCGAGCTGCACGCGGTGAACGGCGCGGGCGACGTGATGATCACTGTCGCCCTGGCCTCCACCGTGTTCTTCTCCGTGCCGACGGACGAGGCCCGCGGCCGCGTCGCGCTCTATCTCGCCATCACGATGGCCCCCTTCACCCTCCTCGCCCCCGTCATCGGCCCCCTCCTCGACCGCCTCCCGCACGGCCGCCGCGCCGCGATGGCCGGCTCGATGCTGGCCCGCGCCCTTCTCGCCCTGGTGCTCTCCGGCGCCGTCGCCACCGGCAGCGTCGAGCTGTATCCCGCCGCGCTCGGCGTCCTGGTGGCGTCCAAGGCGTACGGAGTGGTGCGAAGCGCCGTCGTGCCACGCCTGCTGCCACCCGGGTTCTCCCTGGTCAAGGCCAATTCCCGGGTCACCCTCGGCGGTCTCCTCGCGACCGCGGTGGCCGCGCCCGCGGGCGCGGGGCTCCAGGCGCTCGGCCCGCGCTGGCCCCTGTACGGCGCCTTCGTCATCTTCGTGTCGGGGATGTTCCTGTCGTTCTCGCTGCCCCGCAAGGTCGACTCGGCGAAGGGCGAGAGCAAGGCGCTGCTCGCCGCCGACGAGGAGCACCTGCGTCTGCACGCCCGCGCCGAGGCCGCCCACGACACCACCCGCAAGGGCCTGCTCGGGCTGCGGACCGTCGGCCCGGCCGTCACGCACGCCCTGGCCGCCAACGCCGCGCTGCGCATGCTCTCCGGGTTCCTCATCTTCTTCCTGGCGTTCCTGCTGCGCGAGCATCCGCTGGGCGGGCAGAGCGCGGCGGTCTCGCTCGGGATAGTGGGCGTCGCGGCGGGCACCGGCAACGCGCTCGGCACGGCCGTGGGCGCCTGGCTGAAGTCCCGCGCCCCCGAAATGATCATCGTGACCGTCGTCGCCGTGGTCCTGGGCGTGGCGATCACCTCCGCGGTGTTCTTCGGCGCGGTGGGCGTCGCCTGCCTCGGCGCCTGCGCGGGCTTCGCGCAGGCCCTCTCCAAGCTGTCCCTGGACGCGCTGATCCAGCGGGACGTCCCGGAACAGGTCCGCACCTCCGCCTTCGCCCGCTCCGAGACGCTGCTCCAGGTCGCCTGGGTGATCGGCGGCGGCGTCGGCATCGCCCTGCCGCTGAACGGCTCGCTCGGCCTGTCGGTGGCCGCCGGGATCCTCGCCCTCGGCTGGCTCTCGACCGTCCGGGGCCTTCTCGCCGCCGCCCGCCACAGCGGCCCGCGCCCCCGCGTGGAGTGACCCCCGGCCCCCGCCCGCGGCGGCCGGGGCCCCGCCCGAACGGCCCCCGCGACCCAGCGGGGCAACGCGCCCGCGACCCCCGCGTAACAGCACCCCGAGGCCCGCCCGATAGCCTTCGCCCATGACCTCCCTGCTCCGCGGCGGAGCCGCGAATGTGAACAGCGCGGCGCGCCGCCGCCGCACCGTGGCCGCCCTTGGCGCCGTCTCCGCCGGACTCCTCGTCCTCTCGGCCTGTGACAAGCCGACGCCGCTGGCCACCGTGACGGTCGGCGGCGACTCGGTGCACACCGAGGCCTCCTGCTACAACGACGGCAAGGAGCTGAAGAAGTCGCAGCTCAAGTCCTGCCTCCAGGACAAGGACGTGAAGACCGTCAAGATCGACCCCGATGAGAAGGTCCGGTTCGGCGTCGACCCCGAGGTCGCCGACAAGGGCTGGACGCTGCTGATGAACGGTCAGCCGCTGACCGAGGCCAGCAAGAAGACGTACGTCGTCATCCCCGGCAGCGTCTTCTTCAACCAGCAGTACGGCGGCGGCGGCGACAAGTCGACCGTCAGCCTCCTCGAAGGCGGCAAGGGCGGCACGCAGAAGGCCACCGGCCTGTGGTCGTTCAAGTTCAAGAAGGACGCCTGACCTCCGCTCCCGTGCCCCACCCGCGCGTCCTGGTGGCCACCGCCGTCCCCGCCGAACGGGACGCGGTGGCCCGCGCGCTGCCCCTGACCCCGGGCATCGACGCGCTGGCCGTCGGCGTGGGCCCCGCCGCCGCAGCAGCGGGCACGGCCACCGCGCTCGCCCGCGCCGCCGCCGACGGCCGGCCCTACGGCCTGGTCGTCTCGGCGGGCATCGGCGGCGGCTTCCCGCCCGCCGCCCCGGTGGGCTCCCTCGTCGTCGCCGACGAGATCACCGTCGCCGATCTGGGCGCCGAGACCCCCGAGGGCTTCGCGCCCGTCACCGAACTGGGCTTCGGCGCCGTCACCCATGTCCCGCCGCGTTCCCTCGTACGAGGGGTCGCCGCCGCCTGTGGCGCCGCGCGGGGCACCGTCCTGACCGTCTCCACCGTCACCGGCAGCGCCGCCCGCGCCGCCGAGCTGCGCCGGCGCCATCCCCGGGCCCTCGCCGAGGCGATGGAGGGTTTCGGTGTCGCCGAGGCGGCCGCCCTGCACGGACTGCCCGTCCTGGAGGTCCGCGCGGTCTCCAATCCCGTCGGCCCGCGCGACCGCGCCGCCTGGCGGATCGGTGAGGCGCTGACCGCGCTGAGCGACGCGTTCGGGAAGTTCGCGCCGGTATTGGAGAGTTGGAACACGCATGACTGAACACCAGGCCCCCGCGGCGCCCGCCGACGGCACGCTGCGCATCGCGTACTCGCCCTGCCCCAACGACACGTTCGTCTTCGACGCGTGGGCGCACGGCCGGGTGCCGGGCGCCCCCGCTCTCGACGTGACCTTCGCGGACATCGACGTCACCAACGGCATCGCCGAGCGCGCCGCGACCTCGGCGGCGACGGCCGCCGACCCCGATCTCGACGTGCTGAAGGTCTCCTACGCCGTCCTGCCCTACGTCCTCGACACCTACGCGCTGCTGCCCTGCGGCGGCGCGCTCGGCCGGGGCTGCGGGCCCCTCGTCCTGACCCGCGAGCCCGACGCGGACCTCCGGGGCAGGACGGTCGCGGTGCCGAGCGAGAAGTCCACGGCGTATCTGCTGTTCCGGCTGTGGGCGGCGGACACGCTCGGCGGCGAGGGCGTCGGTGAGATCGTCGTCCTGCCCTTCGACCAGATCATGCCCGCGGTGCGCGACGGCAAGGTCGACGCGGGTCTGGTCATCCACGAGGCCCGCTTCACCTACCGGAACTACGGCCTGCACCGCCTCGCCGACATGGGCGAGCACTGGGAGGCCACGACGGGTCTGCCGATCCCGCTGGGCGCGATCATCGCGAAGCGGAGCCTCGGCCCCGCGGCGCTCGAACAGCTCGCCCGGGCGGCCCGCGCCTCGGTCCGCATGGCCTGGGACGACCCCGAGGCGTCCCGGCCCTACGTCCTGGCCCACGCGCAGGAGATGGACCCGTCGGTCGCCGACCAGCACATCGGCCTGTACGTGAACGAGTTCACCGCCGACCTCGGCGAGGACGGTTACGCGGCCGTGCGGGGGCTGCTGACGCGGGCGGCGGCGGAGGGACTCGTGCCCGCGCTGCCGCCGGGGGCCCTGGCCTTCCCCTGACCCGTCGAATGACCGTCGCCTGACCGTCCGTCCTGCCGCCTGAGGGGCCCGCCCCTCGCCGCCGGACGGGCCGAAGAGCCCGCCCGGCGCAGGGTCATGCCGTCATACGTCCAGTGCGCGGGGTCATGCCGTCACACGTCCAGTTGGTCCGCGACCGCCCTCAGCAGCCCCGCGATCTTCGCGCCCGACGCCTTGTCGGGGTAGCGGCCCTTCTCCAGCATCGGCGTGATGTTCTCCAGGAGGGTCGTCAAATCCTGGACGATCGACGCGAGTTCGTCCGGCTTGCGGCGCTGCGCGGCCGCCACCGAAGGGGTCGGGTCGAGAATGGTGACGGAAAGGGCCTGATCGCCGCGCTGCCCCGCGACCACACCGAATTCCACGCGCTGGCCGGGCTTGAGTGTGTCGACGCCGGCGGGCAGTACGGAGGAGTGCACGAAGACGTCGCCGCCGTCGTCGCGGGAGAGAAAGCCGAAGCCCTTCTCGCTGTTGAACCACTTGACCTTGCCGGTAGGCACGTGAAGTCCTCGTCCTCGTACTCGTCGTACTCGTCTGTGCCGGTCCGCCCCACCGGAAATGACGGGGCGAAAACGGCTCTGGATAGCACTACAGCGGGTCGCCCGACCCGCCGGAACCAAGCCTATTGGTCCGGCGCCCGGTGACAAGACGTCCCCGAATCTCTTCCTCCGGGTTCCTCCTTCGCGCAGGGAACTACCCTGGTGGGGTGCGTGACAAAACCCAAGCGAATTCGGCCGGGCCCGGCGACGGGATGGTCCGGATCGGAGCAATCGTCTTCTTCATCGGCGCGGTGGCCACATTGGTCACCGTGGCACCCCTCTTTCTCGGCACCGAGCCCTTCCCGCCCGTCGCGTATGCCGTGTGCATGCTGATGGGCGTCGGGTTCGTCGTCGCCGCCGCCGGGGTGCTGCGCGGCATCGCCGTCCAGCGCCGCCGGGCGAGGTCCGCGGCCGGCTGACACCTGCCTCGCGCGCGTCAGCGGTCCTGCCCGGCGGCGTACGCGTCGAGCCACGCGGGGAACCGCGTCAGCTCGGCCAGGACCACGTCCGCGCCCGCCGCGCGCAGTTCCGCCGCGTCGCACGGGCCGGTCGCCACCGCCACGGACAGCGCGCCCGCCGTACGCGCGCCGCGCACGTCCCCGGTGTGGTCGCCGACGTACACGGCCGCCTCGTGCTCGCGCAGCGCCACCGCCTTCGCCTCGGCCCACAGCCAGCCGATGACCGCGTCGGCCTCGATGCCGAGGTGCGACAGGTGCAGCTTCGCGTTGGGCTCGTGCTTGGCGGTCACCACGATCGCGCGGCCACCGCGCGCGCGGACCGCGGCCACCGCCTCGCGGGCGCCGGGCAGCGCGAGCGTCGGCGCGATGGCGTATGTGGGATAGATCTCACGGTAGCGGTCACCCATCTCCTGGATCTCCTCCTCCGGGAACCAGTTCCGCAGCTCCTGCTCCAGCGGCGGCCCGAGGCGCGTGACGGCCAGCTCCGCGTCTATGTAGGTGCCCGTCTCCGCGGAGAGCGCCTGGTAGGCGGCCTTGATGCCCGGCCGGGAGTCGATCAGGGTCATGTCGAGGTCGAAGCCGACGGTCAGCGCGCGTGAGGTCATGCGCCCATTGTGCCGAGGCGTCCCCCCACCCCCGGCTTAGACTTAGCCAAGCCTTACCAACTGCCGCCCGCGGCCCCCCGACTTCCCGACGCGCCGCCCCGACTCCCCCCACTCCGAGAACCGACTCCCCCGCTCCGAGACCCGACTTCCGCACGTGCCGCCCCGACTCCCCCCTCCCGAAACGAGCCAGCCGATGCGTGTGCCCGTACGACGCGCCGCCCTGATGGCGGCGGCCGTCGTGGCCCTGCTGCTCGCGGCCTCGCTCAGCCTCGCCGTCGGCGCCCGCGCCATCGCGCCCTCCGCCGTCCTGGACGCGCTGCTGCACGGCGGGCACGGCGACTCCGCCGAGGTGGTCCGCGAGATGCGGGTGCCGCGCACCGCCGTCGGTCTGATGGTCGGCGCGGCACTCGCGCTGGCCGGCACGGTGCTCCAGGGCCTCACCCGCAATCCCATCGCGGACCCCGGCGTCCTCGGCATCAGCCAGGGCGCCTCGGTGGGCGTGGTCCTCGCCATCGCCTTCGCCGGCGTCCACACGCTGACCGGCTACGTCTGGTACGCGTTCGCCGGCGCCGGCGTCACGGCGCTGGCCGTCCACGCCATCGCCGCCGGCGGGCGGGGCGGGGCGACGCCGGTGAAGCTCGCGCTGGGCGGCGCCGCCGTCAACGCCCTGCTGGTCTCGGTGACCACGGCGATCCTCACCACCAGGGCCTCTGCGCTGGACGAGTTCCGGTTCTGGCAGGTCGGCTCGCTCTCCGGGCGGGACGCCGACATCGCCGGCCGGATCTGGCCGTTCCTGCTCGTGGGCCTGGTGCTCGTCCTCTCGGTCGCGCGCGGCCTCGACGCGCTGGCGCTCGGCGAGGACGTCGCCAAGGGCCTCGGGCAGAACGTGGCGGCGGTGCGGGTGGTCGGAGGGCTCGGGGCGACGGTCCTGACCGGGGCGGGGGTCGCGGCCGCCGGGCCCCTCGCCTTCATCGGTCTCGCCGTGCCGCACATCGCCCGCGCGGTGGTGGGCGGTGACCACCGCTGGACGCTGCCCATGGCGGCCGTCCTCGGGCCCGTGATGCTGCTCGTCTCCGACGTGGTGGGGCGGATCGTGTTCCCGCCGAGCGAGGTGCCCGCCGGGGTGATGACCGCGCTCATCGGGGTGCCGTTCCTCGTCACTCTCGTACGCCGCAAGGCGGTGGCCGCGTGAGCCTCGCCTCCCCGCGGCTGCGGCCCGCCGGCTACACCGTGGTCCGGCTGCGCCGTGCCGCCTTCCTGCTGCACCGCCGTGCCGCCCTCGTCGCCCTCGGCCTCGGCGCTCTGCTGGCCGCGAGCTGTCTGGCGTACCTCTGTGCCGGCGCGTCGTACGTCCCGCCCGTCGAGGCGGTGAAGGTCGTCCTCGGGCAGCCCTCCCCCGACGCGCTGGTCGTGGGCACGCTGCGCGCACCCCGCATGGTGGTGGGGCTCCTCGTCGGCGCCGCGTTCGGCGTGGCCGGTGCGCTGATCCAGACCGTGGCCCGCAATCCGCTGGCCGGGCCGGACGTCATCGGCATCAGCCAGGGCGCGAGCGCGCTGACCGTCGGCGCGCTGACCTTCGGGGTCACCTCGTACGCCGTGCTGCCCTACCTGTCGGTGCTCGGCGGCATGGCCGCGGCCGCCCTCGTGTACGTCTTCGCGTGGCGCGGCGGCCTGCACGCCACCCGGTTCGTGCTCATCGGCATCGGCTTCGCCGTCGCCCTGCGCTCGGTGACGACGCTCTTCATGACCAAGGGCGACTACCTCGTCGCCCAGCAGGAGCAGATCTGGATGACGGGCTCCCTCAACGGCCGCGGCTGGACGGAGGCGGACCCGCTCGCCCTGACCCTGCTCGTGCTGCTGCCCGGCCTGTGCTGGGCGGCCCGCGCGCAGCGCTCGGTCACCCTGGACGACGACACGGCGACGGCTCTCGGGGTGCGCCTGGGACACGTACGCCTCGGCCTGGTCCTGCTCGGTGTCGTCCTCGCCTCCGTGGCGACCAGCGCCGCCGGGCCCATCGACTTCGTGGCGCTCGCCGCCCCGCAGATCGCCCGCAGGCTGACCCGCACCGCGCAGCTCCCCCTGCTGTGCTCGGCGCTGGTGGGAGCGCTGGTCGTCGTCCTCGCCGATCTGCTCGCCCGCCGGATGTTCGCGCCGACGGAGCTGCCGGTCGGCGTGCTGACGGCGGCCGTCGGCGCCCCGTACCTGATCTGGCTCATCGTCCGCGGCCGCTCCGTCCGCAAGGGAGGCACGTCGTGACCGCCCACCCGCCGCCCGGCCCCCGCCCGGCCCGTCTCGCGGCCCGCCGGCTGACCCTCGCCTACGAGGACCGCACGGTCGTCGACCGTCTCGACCTCGCCGTCCCCGACGGCAGGGTCACCGTCATCGTCGGCCCCAACGCCTGCGGCAAGTCCACGACCCTGCGGGCCCTCGGCCGGCTCCTGAAGCCGAAGAGCGGCGCGGTCCTCCTGGACGGCGAGGCCCTCGGCAAGCTGCCCACGAAGAAGATCGCCCAGCAGATAGGGCTGCTCCCGCAGACTCCCGTGGCGCCCGAGGCGATCACCGTCGCCGACCTCGTCGCCCGCGGCCGCCAGCCGCACCAGCACTGGTGGCGGCAGTGGTCCGATGAGGACGAGAAGGCGGTGACGGAGGCGATGGAGCGCACCGACGTGACCGCGCTCGCCGAGCGCCCCGTCGACGAACTCTCCGGCGGCCAGCGCCAGCGCGTGTGGATCGCGATGGCCCTCGCCCAGGACACCGGCCTGCTGCTCCTGGACGAGCCGACGACGTACCTGGACATCTCCCACCAGGTGGAGGTCCTCGACCTGGTGCGCCGGCTCAACCACGACCGGGGCCGCACGGTCGTCGTCGTCCTGCACGACCTCAACCAGGCCGCGCGCTACGCCGATCACCTGGTCGCCATGAAGGACGGCGAGGTCGTCGCCGAGGGGCCCCCGTCGCAGGTCGTCACCGAGGAACTCGTGCGCGAGGTCTTCGGCCTGGAGTGCGTGGTGGTGCCGGACCCCGTGACCGGCTCCCCCCTGGTCGTCCCCGGCGCGCCGTGGTCGGCGCCCGCCCCCGCCCCCGTGTAACGCAGCCCGAAAGGCGTCCCCATGCCCCTGACCGTCTCCCGCTTCCGCTCCTCGCCTCGCCGTCGCGCGCTCCTCACCGCCTCCCTGGCCCTGACCGGCGCGCTCGCGCTCGGCGCCTGCGGCTCCTCCGACTCCTCCGGCTCCTCGGGTTCCGACGAGGGCTCCGGTGCGGGCAGGACGCACACGGTGCGCACCGCCATGGGGGACGTGTCGGTCCCCGTCGCCCCGAAGCGGGTCGTCGTCCTGGACACCGCCGAGCTGGACTCCGCGATCTCACTCGGCGTCACACCGGTCGGCACCACGCACGTCGAGGCCGGGTCGGGCTTCCCCGGCTACCTGCCCAAAGACAAGGTCAGCGGCGTCAAGGACGTCGGGGAGATGCTGAACCCCGACCTGGAGGCCATCGCGGCGCTCGAACCGGACCTGATCCTCACCTCGAAGATCCGGCACGCTGCCAAGTACGACCAGCTCAAGCAGATCGCGCCGACGGTCATGACCGAGACGACCGGCTACCCCTGGAAGGAGAACTTCCAGGTGCACGCGGACGCGCTGGGCAAGAAGGCGGAGGCGAAGAAGGTCGTCGCCGACTACCGCGCGCACGCCCGGAAGGTCACCGAGGCCATCGGCGGGCCCGCGAAGGCCGAGCGCACGAAGGTCAACGTCATCCGCTTCGTGGAAGGCGCCGACATCCGGCTCTACGGCGAGCAGAGCTACATCGCCACCATCCTCAAGGACGTCGGTCTCGGCCGCGCCCCGATCTCCGCGAAGGCGAAGGACGGCTTCTCCTACGACCTCTCCCCCGAGAAGATCGACCTCGCGGACACCGACGTCATCTTCCGGTCCACGTACGGCGACCCGAAGAAGGCCAAGCAGACGCGGACCACGAGCAGCGGCCTGTGGAAGAACATGAAGGCGGTCAGGTCGGGCAACGTCCACACCGTGGACGACGAGCTGTGGATCCAGGGCATCGGCTACACCGCGGCGGACCGGATTCTGGACGAGCTGCGGGCGGACCTCACCGAGAAGTAGGCCGGGCGCTCACAGCCGTCGCCGCTGCGATCTCCACACCAGGAAGAGCGCGGAGGCGACGGCCGCGCCGCGTACCACCCACGGCCAGGTCCCGGCGATGGCGTCGCTCATGTGGCCCTCCCGGACCGGCTCGCCCCACCTGCCGTCCGTACGCCCCCACAGCCAGGCCAGACCGGCGGCCACCGCGAGCCCCGGCATCCCGAACACGGCCCACTTCGCCTCGGCGCGGGTGAGCCTGCGGGAGAGGTAGGCGATGAGCCAGCCGCCGCCGAGGGCGGGCAGGCTGCCGAGGACGGCGCCCACGAGGAGCAGTGCCGCGGCGCACAGGAGCAGGGGGTTGGCGAACCGCACGCCCTCGCCACCGCCGAGCCGGGGCCGCCACCACCGGCGCCCCTCGGCTTCGTCGGCCTCGCCGAACTCGTCGGCGTCCAGGGGCCCGTCGACCGCGTCGCCCTTCGCGCTGCCGTCCTTGGCCGGGCGTACGGGGTCGTCCGGGGCCGGCGGCGGTTTCAGTATCTCGGGGATCTCCACGCCGCCGACGAAGCCGGGGACGCTGTCGGCGAGGCCGAAGGGGCTGCTGTCCAGGCGCCACCAGTCGGGCTCGGAGCCGCTCGGTCCCAGCTCGTGCGAGCCCGCGAGGTGCGGCGGGGACGGGCGGTGGCCCTCCATGCCCTCCAGCCCCGCGAGGCCCTCCGGGGGCGGGGACTTGGGGGCGCGGCGGGGCCGCGGCACGAGCCGCCGCAGCCCTTTGACCGCCTCGCCCCCACCGCCTTCGCCCTCGCCCGGGTTCCTGCCGCCGTCGCCGTCCAGGCCCCCGTGCCCGCCGGCGCCCGCGTTCCTGCCGCCGTCGCCGTCTCCCCTGCGCCCGCCACCGCCCGCAGCCCTGCTCCCGCCGCCGTCCAGGCCCCTACGCCCGCCACCGCCCGCAGTCCTGCTCTCGCCACCGCCCAGGTTCTTGCTGGCGCCGCCGCCCGCGGTGCTGCTTCCGCCGCCTGCGGTCCTGCCGCTGCTTCCGCCTGCTGTCCTGTCTCCGTCGCCGCGCAGGCTTCCGCTTCCGGCCCCGCCCGTGCCCCCGCTTTCGGCGGCGGCGCCGTCCGTGTCCCGGGCTTCGGCTTCGGGTGTCTGCCTCGGCGGGTTCGGCGCCGGCTTGCGGCGTGGGCGGGGGTCTCGTTGGGTGGGGACGGCCGCCTGGGGGGTGCTCGGTCGGGGTGCGGGGGGCGGGGAGGGGGTGGTGGGGCCCGGGGGGCCGCCCGCCGCGTCGACGACGTCCTCGGGGGTGCCGAGCCGGGCCAGGATGCGGCGGACGGCGGCGGGGGTGTCGGCCGTCGCCCCGGCGCGGTCGCGGTCGATCCGCAGGCGCAGGTCGGCGACCAGGCGCATACGGTCGCCGGACGTCAACTGCCGCTGCTGGGCCAGGTCCCCGACCCGGCTCAGATAGTCGTAGACCAGCTGATCGCTCTCGATCCCCACGAAGTCCCCTCCGGGGCGGCTGCGTTGGTTCTTCCCCGGCCCCGACGGTACCGGTTGGGGCGGGGGTGCCTCCAACACCGGCCCGCGCGGCGGTGCGCGCCGGTCCCCGGGCGGCCCGCCGGGAGCCGTTACCGTCCCCCCGTGAAGTACCCCCGCGTCCCGCGCCCCTCCCCCACGGCGACCTTCACCCTCCTCGCCCCGCCGCTCTCCCTGGCCGCCCTCGCCGCGCTCTGCGTCGTCCGGCACGTCCCCATGGCCGACGCCCTCGTCTACCGCGCCGAGGGCCGGGCCGTGCTCGACGGCGGCGATCTGTACGGGTTCACCGTCACCGCGTGGGAACTCCCCGCCACCTACCCGCCGTTCGCCGCGCTCCTCTTCGTACCGGCGGCCTGGCTCCCCGTGCCCGCCCTGAAGCTCCTCTTCCTGGTCGGCAACACCGCCCTCTGTGGGCTGCTCCTGCACCTCTCCTGCCGGCTGGCAGGCCTGCGCCTCCGCCCCCGCCGGCTGTGCGCGGCCACCGCCCTCGCGCTGTGGCTGGAACCGGTCTTCCAGACCGTCGTGTTCGGGCAGATCAACCTCGCCGTCGCTTGTCTGGTCCTGTGGGACCTGACCCGGCCGAGGGGCGCCCCCGGCCGGGGCGTCGCGCTGGGCGTGGCCGCCGGGATCAAACTGACCCCGGTGTTCTTCGTCGCGTACCTCTTCGTCGTCGGGCGGACGCGGGAGGCCGTCACCGCTCTGGGGGCGTTCGCCGGGACCGTCCTCGCCGGCGTGCTGGTGCTGCCCGGCGCCGGCGTCGACTTCTGGACGCGCCGCGTCTTCGAGACGGGCCGGGTCGGCAAGGCGTGGATCGTCGACAACCAGTCGCTCCAGGGCCTGCTCGCGCGGGCCCTGCACACGGCGGAACCGGGCCTCACCTGGGCGGTCCCCGCCGCCCTGACGGCGGCCGCCGGGCTGTGGCTGATCCGCCGGACGCCCGACGGACCCCGCGCCGTGCTCCTGGCCGCGTTCACGACCCTGCTGGTCTGCCCGATCAGCTGGTCGCACCACTGGGTGTGGTGCGTGCCGCTGCTGGTCCTCCTGGTCGCCGAGGGCCGGCCGCGCCCGGCCGCCGCCGTGGCCGCGCTCTTCACGGCCCGCACCTTCTGGCTCCTGCCCCACCACGGCGACCTGGACCTGCGGCTGCCCTGGTGGCAGCAGCCGTTGGCGTCACCGTACGCCCTGCTCGCCCTCGTACTGCCGCTCCTGTTGAGTACGCGTCTGAGTACGCGCACCGAGGTGCCACCGCCACGCCCCGAGGTTGACTCGCCCCATGGAACGAACTTGGCCGAGCAGGACGACCGCCGACCCGCACACCCGCGCCCCGGCCGCGCACTCCCCCGCCGGTGACACCGCCCGCCCCGACCCGGCGCCGTCCCGCGTCATGGGCCTGGCCCTCGCCACCCCGGCCGTCCTGCTGCTCCTGGGGGTCGGTCTGCTGGTCGTCCGGCTCGACGCGGACCTGGGCGGCGCGTCGACGCCCGCGCACCGGGAGCTGGTGGCCCGCTATGTCCTGGCGGCGTTCACGGGCCTCGGCTGCCTGACGGCGGGCTGGTGCACGCCGCGCGACGCGGGCGCGGCGTGGCTGCGGACGGCGTTCGCCTGGGCGTCGGTCGTGGCGGTCCCCGCCGCGCTCCTGATCGGCGCGTGAGAGGGCCGGTTCAGTCGCCGGCGAGCAGTTCGTCCGCGTCGACGATCCGGTACGCGTACCCCTGCTCGGCGAGGAACCGCTGCCGGTGCGCGGCGAAGTCCTGGTCGATGGTGTCCCGCGCGACGACGGAGTAGAAGCGGGCCTCGTGCCCGTCCGCCTTGGGCCGCAGCACCCGGCCGAGCCGCTGCGCCTCCTCCTGGCGCGAGCCGAAGGTGCCCGACACCTGGATGGCGACGGTGGCCTCCGGCAGGTCGATGGAGAAGTTGGCGACCTTGGACACGACGAGGACGGAGATCTCGCCCTGCCGGAAGGCCTCGAAGAGCTTCTCGCGCTGCGCGTTGGTCGTCTCGCCCTTGATGACGGGCGCGTCCAGGTGGGCGCCCAGCTCGTCGAGCTGGTCGATGTACTGGCCGATGACCAGGGTCTGCTCGCCCTGGTGCTTCTTGACCAGCGCCTCGGTCACCTTCCGCTTGGTCGCCGTCGTCGCGCAGAAGCGGTACTTCTCCTCGGCCTCGGCCGTGGCGTACGCGAGCCGCTCGCCGTCGGTCAGGTTGACCCGCACCTCCACGCAGTCGGCGGGCGCGATGTAGCCCTGCGCCTCGATCTCCTTCCACGGGGCGTCGAACCGCTTGGGCCCGATGAGCGAGAAGACGTCGGACTCGCGCCCGTCCTCCCGTACGAGGGTCGCGGTCAGGCCGAGGCGGCGGCGCGCCTGGAGGTCGGCGGTGAACTTGAAGACGGGCGCGGGCAGCAGATGCACCTCGTCGTAGATGACCAGGCCCCAGTCGCGGGAGTCGAACAGCTCCAGGTGCGGGTAGATGCCCTTCCGCTTCGTCGTCAGGACCTGGTACGTGGCGATGGTGACGGGACGGATCTCTTTCCTGGTCCCGCTGTACTCGCCGATCTCGTCCTCGGTGAGGGAGGTCCGCTTCACCAGCTCGTGCTTCCACTGGCGGGCGGAGACGGTGTTGGTGACGAGGATGAGCGTGGTCGCCTTGGCCTGCGCCATGGCCCCGGCGCCGACGAGGGTCTTCCCGGCGCCGCAGGGCAGCACGACCACTCCGCTGCCGCCGTGCCAGAAGCCCTCGACGGCCTGCTGCTGGTAGGGCCGCAGCGTCCAGCCGCTCTCGTCCAGGTCGATCTTGTGCGCCTCGCCGTCGACGTACCCGGCGAGGTCCTCGGCGGGCCAGCCCAGCTTCAGCAGGGTCTGCTTGATCTGCCCGCGTTCGGAGGGGTGGACGGCGACGGTGTCCGGGTCGAGCCGCTCCCCGACGAGCGGCTGGACCTTCTTGGACCGCAGGATCTCTTCGAGGACGGGCCGGTCGGTGGTCGTCAGGACGAGCCCGTGGGTGGGGTGCTTGGAGAGGGTGAGGCGGCCGTAGCGCGCCATCGTCTCGGCGACGTCGACGAGCAGGGCGTGCGGGACGGGGTAGCGGGAGAACTCCACGAGCGCGTCCACGACCTGCTCGGCGTCGTGCCCGGCGGCCCGGGCGTTCCACAGGCCGAGCGGGGTCACGCGGTAGGTGTGGATGTGCTCCGGGGCGCGCTCCAGCTCCGCGAACGGGGCGATGGCGCGACGGCAGGCGTCGGCCTGCTCGTGGTCCACCTCCAGCAGGAGTGTCTTGTCCGACTGCACGATAAGGGGACCGTTCACGCGCCCGCCCTTTCCCTAGCCCAAACGTCCAGTGTGCCGCATCGGCGTCTTGGCCCCACGCCATAACCCTCACCGGACGCCTGGCTGGCCCCCTAGGAAGGCCCCAAGGTGCGCGGGGAACGGCGCGGCCAGCCCCCGCGGGCACGTCGTGGCTGGTCGCGCAGTTCCCCGCGCCCCTGAGGCAAACCCCGGGCACCCCCCATCAACAGCCCTCGCCGAAACCCCCTAGGGGCGCGGGGAACTGCGCGGCCAACCCCCACCCACCCGCAGGCGAGGAACAACCCAAGATCCCCCGGCCCGCACCCGCGGGCGCGTCGTGGCTGGTCGCGCAGTTCCCCGCGCCCCTGAGGGAAATCCCGGGCGCCCCCCATCAACAGTCCCGCCGAAACCCCCTAGGTGCGTGGGCGACCCCCACGCCCAAGACCCGCTAACGTGAGCCGGATGAGCACCGACGAGCCGCCGCACCCCCAGGAGAGCCGTCCCCCCCAAAAGGGGGACACCCTCCGCTCCCTCGCCGAAGCGCTCCGTACCCGCGAGGACGACGCCCTCGCGGAGCTGCTGCACGCCCGCCCGGACCTCCTCAACCCCGTCCCCACGGACCTGACGCAGCTCGCCGCCCGCGCCGGCACCCGCGCCTCCGTGGTGCGCGCCCTGGAGCGCCTGGACCTGTTCACGCAGCAGGTGGCGCAGACCCTGGCGGTGGCCCCGGAGCCCACGTCGTACGAGGAGCTGCTCGGCCTGCTCGCCGGGGAC
This sequence comes from Streptomyces sp. NPDC005898, assembly GCF_040629635.1. NCBI lineage: Bacteria > Bacillati > Actinomycetota > Actinomycetes > Kitasatosporales > Streptomycetaceae > Streptomyces > Streptomyces sp. NPDC005898. Next base: position 125,826 of record NZ_JBEXWC010000019.1, read on the forward strand.
GACGGCGACGCGGCGGTCGCGGACGCCCTGCCCGGCGCCCTGCGCACCCTGCACGGGCAGGCCCTGGTGTGGGGCACGGACGACCGGCTCCGCCTGGTCCGCACCGCCCGCGAGCTGCTCGCCCCGAGCCCCCAGCACCCCTCCCCGACCGGTCTGGGCCCGACCGTCGCCGAGGCCACGGCCGGCATGTCGCCGACCCGGATGCAGGACATCGTCGCGGCGGCGGGCCTGCCCACCACGCATGACGCGGTCTCGGCGGTCGAGGCCCTCACCGCGCTGTTCACGGACCGCGCCCGCATGTCGGCGCTCCTGGACGAGGCGCCCGCCGAGTCCGTGGAGGTCCTCTCCCGCCTGGTCTGGGGCCCTCCCTACGGCCAGGTCACCGCGGACCCGGCCCGCCATCTGCGCTGGCTGCTCGACCGCGGCCTGCTCCTGCCCACCGCGCCGGGCACGGTCGTGCTGCCCCGCGAGGCGGCCCTGCACCTGCGCGCGGGCCGCGCCCACCGCTCGCCCGCGCCGACGCCGCCGCCCGTCGCGCCGGGCCGCGAGCACCGTCCACAGGTTGTGGACGCCACGGCGGCCGGCCAGGCGTACACGGCCCTGGCCACCGTCGAGGAACTCCTCAAGGAGTGGGACGAGGGCGGCCCGGCCGTGCTGCGCGCCGGCGGTCTGAGTGTGCGCGACCTGAAGCGGACGGCGGTGGCGCTCGACATGCCCGAGCCGATGGCCGCCTTCTGGGTGGAGCTGTCCTACGCGGCCGGCCTGGTGGCCTCCGACGGCGAGGCCGACGAGCGGTACGCGGCGACACCCGCGTACGACGAGTGGCAGGAGCTGCCCGCGCCGCGTCGCTGGGCCGTACTGGCCACCGCGTGGCTCGCGGCGACCCGCACGGCGGGCCTGATCGGCGGCCGCGACGGCAAGGACCGCACGCTGTCGGCGCTCGGCCCGCACCTGGACCGGTCGGTGGCGCCCGAGGTGCGCCGGCGGGTCCTCTCCCTCCTCGCGGGGCTCCCCGAGGGCGCGGCGCCCGACCCCGACTCCCTCCTGGCCCGCCTGCACTGGGAGCGGCCCTCGCCGGCCGCGCACGACCTGCGGACCCGCATCGCCCAGTGGACGCTGAACGAGGCCGAACTGCTGGGCGTCACCGGTCGCGGGGCCCTGTCGGCGCACGGCAGGGCGCTGATCGGCGGCGCCCCGGAGGGGGTGCCCGGCACCCTCGGGGTCCGTCCGCCGGCCGGCGCCGAGCAGGTCGCCGCCGCCGGCCGGGCGGTGGAGATCCTCACCCCGCTGCTGCCCGAGCCGCTCGATCACGTCCTGCTCCAGGCCGACCTCACGGCCGTGGCGCCGGGCCCGCTGGAGCGGCCGCTCGCCGAGGCCCTCGCCGTGCTCGCCGACGTGGAGTCCAAGGGCGGCGCCACGGTGTACCGCTTCACGCCCGGTTCGGTGCGGCGGGCGCTCGACGCCGGGCAGTCGGCGTCCGACCTGCACGCGTTCCTCGCGGCGCACTCCCGTACGCCGGTTCCCCAGCCGCTGGCCTATCTGATCGACGACGTGGCCCGTCGGCACGGGCACCTGCGTATCGGGGCCGCCTCCGCCTATGTGCGCTGCGACGACGAGGCGCTGCTGAACGAGATCCTGGCCGACAAGCGCTCCCAGGGGCTGCGGCTGCGCCGCCTCGCGCCGACCGTGCTGGCCGCGCAGGCGGATCCCGGCACGCTCCTCGAAGGGCTCCGCACGATGGGCTTCGCGCCTGCCGCGGAGTCGGCGGACGGGGACGTCCTGATCACCCGGGCCCACGCGCACCGCACTCCGCCCCGCTCGGCTCCCGAGCCGGTGCCGGACGGGCCGCCGCTGCCCGACGCCACGCTCATCGGCGCGGCCGTCCGGGCGATCCGGGCGGGCGATCTGGCCTCGACGGCGCCCCGCAAGGAGAGCCCCCGTACGCCGGGGGGCGCGTTGCCCCGTACGACGTCCGCGGAGACCCTCGCCACGATGCAGGCGGCGGTGATGACGGGGGAGGCGGTGTGGATCGGCTTCGTCAACGCGGAGGGCGCCGCGAGCCAGCGGGTGATCGCGCCTGTACGGGTGGAGGGCGGCTACGTGACGGCCTACGACCACACGGCGGACGAGGTCCGCACGTTCCCCCTCCACCGCGTAACGGGCGTAGCCGAACTGGCCGAGGACTAACCCCCTCGTCCCCGCGGAGCCACTCCCCCGCGGGCACGCCGTGGCCGCTCGCGCAGTTCCCCGCGCCCCTGAGGCAAACCCCGGGCCCCCCATCAACAGCCCTCGCGGAGACCCCCTAGGGGCGCGGGGAACTGCGCGGCCAGCCCCCACCCACCCGCGCGGAAACAAGACCCCGGCCCGCCCCCGCAGGTGCGTCGTGGCTGATCGCGCAGTTCCCCGCGCCCCTGAGGCAAACCCCCGGCACCGCACATCAACAGCCCCGCCGAGACCCCCCTAGGGGCGCGGGGAACTGCGCGGCCAGCCCCCGCCCACCCGCAGACAAAGAACAACCCAACACGCCGGCCAGTCCCCGCAGGTGCGTCGTGGCTGATCGCGCAGTTCCCCGCGCCCCTGAGGGAACCCCCGCCGGCCCGCAGACAAAGGGCCCCCCGGCCCCCGGCCAGAAACCGATGGCACGGCCGCCCCTCGGCGCCTAGGATGCCCCCTCCCCGGCCTCCCCCGCGGAGCGCCGCCGGCCGGACGGAAACCGGGCGGCAGCAACAGACCACCCCCGCTGAACCGCCGGAGGCACCCCGTGCAGGCGCACGACCCGACCGACCCCCTTGCCCGCGAACGCGGGCACCTCGCCGCGTCCCGTGCCGCGCTGCGCGCCATGCGCGCGGACGCCGAGGCCCTCGACATCCGCGACGTCACCGCGAACTGGGTGAACGCCGCCGTCCTGGAACGGCAGATCGACGACCGCATCAAGTCCCTCGCCGACCTCGCCCACACGCCCCTGTTCTTCGGGCGGCTGGACTACCTGCACGCCCCCGGCGCCGAGCAGGCCGAGGGCGCCGAGGGCGAGCAGTTCTACATCGGGCGGCGCCATGTGCACGACGCCGACGGCGACCCGATGGTCATCGACTGGCGCGCGCCCGTCTCCCAGCCGTTCTACCGGGCGTCCAAGAAGGACCCGATGGACGTCGCGCTGCGCCGCCGCTTCGGGTACACGGGCGGCGACCTCACCGCGTACGAGGACGAGAACCTCAGCGACCCCGCCGAGGACGAGCGGACCGGCCGGCTCCTCCAGCAGGAGATCGAGCGGCCGCGCGTCGGCCCGATGCGGGACATCGTCGCCACCATCCAGCCGGAGCAGGACGAGATCGTCCGCGGCGGCCTGAACGGCAGCGTGTGCGTGCAGGGCGGCCCCGGTACCGGCAAGACCGCCGTCGGCCTCCACCGCGTCGCCTACCTCCTCTACGCCCACCGGGAGCGGCTCGCCCGCACCGGGACGCTCGTCATCGGGCCCAACGCCTCCTTCCTGCACTACATCGAGCAAGTACTGCCCGCGCTCGGCGAGTTGGAGGTCAAGCAGGCCACCGTGGACGACCTCGTGGCGCACGTGGAGGTCCGCGGCACCGACGACTCCGCCACCGCCCTGGTCAAGGGCGACGCCCGGATGGCCCAGGTGCTGCGCAGGGCCGTGCGCTCGCACGTCACCGAGCCGACCGAGCCCCTGATGGTCGTGCGCGGCTCCCGCCGGTGGCGCGTACCGGCGTACGAACTGGCGGAGATCGTGCGGGAGTTGCTGGACCGCGACATCCGTTACGGCGCCGCCCGCGACGCGCTGCCGCAGCGCATCGCCCATGCCGTCCTGGTCCGCATGGAGGAGGCGGGCGAGGCCCCCGACGACCGGGTGCAGAACGCGGTGGCGCGCGATACGGCGGTGAAGGCGGCCGTGAAGGCCGTCTGGCCGCCGGTCGACCCGGCGAAACTGGTGCTGCGGCTGCTGTCCGACGCCGAGTTCCTGGCCGCGCACGCGGACGGGATCCTGGACGCGGACGAGCAGAAGGCCCTGCTGTGGGCGAAGCCGGCCCGGAGCGTGAAGTCGGCCAAGTGGTCGGCCGCCGACGCGGTGCTGATCGACGAGGCCACCGACCTCGTCGCGCGCACGCACTCGCTGGGGCACGTGGTGCTGGACGAGGCGCAGGACCTGTCCCCCATGCAGTACCGCGCGGTGGGGCGCCGCTGCACGACCGGTTCGGCGACCGTCCTCGGCGATCTCGCGCAGGGCACGACGCCCTGGGCGACGCGCAGTTGGGCCGAGGCCCTCGCCCACCTCGGCAAGGCGGACGCGGTCGTGGAGGAGCTGACGGCCGGTTTCCGTGTGCCGCGCGAGGTCATCGCGTACGCCTCCCGGCTGCTGCCGGACATCGCGCCGGGCCTCACGCCGGTCGCCTCGGTGCGCGAGTCCCCGGGCTCGCTCGCGGTGCGGCAGGTGCCCCACGAGGACCTGGCCGACCTGGACGCCGCCTGCCTGGAGGCGTGCGCCGAGTCGCTGCGGCGGGAGGGCTCCATCGGGCTGATCGCCGCGGACGCCCGCGTCCCGGCGCTGGCGAAGGCGCTGACGGCGGCCGGGATGACGTACCTCGACCCCGGCGAGGAGACCACGCCCGACACCCGGCTCACGCTCGTGCCCGCGTCCCTGGCGAAGGGCCTTGAGTACGACTACGTGGTCCTGGACGAGCCCGCCGCCGTGGTCGACGGCGAGCCCGACGAACGGACGGGCCTGCGCCGGCTGTACGTGGCGCTGACCCGTGCCGTGTCGGGCCTGACCGTCGTGCACGCGGCGCCGCTGCCGACGCAACTCGCCTAGGGCATGTTTCGAAAGTCCCGTCTACCTGGCGACGCCTGGCACGCACGCTCGCCGCGTTGTCGGGATCGCCCCGATACCACCAGTATCGGGGCGACCCTC